>JBJKRF010000112.1:0-18255 GCA_046704785.1 Anaerolineales bacterium
CGTATAAACTGTCATCGCAGGTAGCCTCTTGTCTGATAAGTTTTGTACAACAACTTAATCTTATCCGTTCAGTGGCTACCTGTCTCTAATTTGTAAAGGTGCTTTTTCTCACATCTGAACCGTGCCCTTTTTTGTTTCATCCCGTAGGCGAACAAGCCCAGGGTGAGCAGCAGACTCCCGAAGGAGACCCAGTCGGCAAGGTGCTGGGCTAACGGCAACTTCCAGTTCGGTTGGCGATGGTTGATGAATTCCTCCAACTGTTGGCGTTCGCTGACAGGGATGCGGCTGAAAAGGGAAGACCCATTGACTTCCGGGTAGACCAGCCCGGTTGGGTCGGTCATGTTGAAGAATCCGTCACTTACCTGGTCAACAGGGCCCACATGCACCTTGGGCTTGAAATCCTGCAAGTTATAGCCAAATAATACTTCGTAGGGATACAAATTACTGGCGTCCTGATCGAAGACGCGCTGGTCGTTGATGTCGGCGATGCTCTCGATGGGAAAGGTCGCGCCTTTGCGGATATTCCAATAATCGATTTCGAGGCCGCTGATGTCGAAGACGCGCTGTTGGAGCTTGTCCAGTGGGATGAGCAAGTACGCGCCCAAAGCGACCAGCGCCAGCAATCCGACAGGGAGGAAGGCTGCCAACGCCTTTTTTTCAGGCCAGGACTTCGTCCAGCTTTGAAAAACCCATGCCCCCAAAACGGCCAGGGGAAAAATGAATGATGCGCCAAAACGCGTATTGACGTGCATGGCGCGCAGGAACGGCAACTGGCGCAGGTGAGGATAGAACAGTCCACGGGCAAAGGTGAACTCCATCGCCAGTTCGACGGCGAACAGGAAAAGAATCAGGGCCAGCCAAAAACCTTTTTTACGCGGTAAAACAGCGAGGCGTTGGGTGAGTAAGCGCCAGCCCAACGCCAGAACACCGCCGCCGAGCAGGAACCAAAGCACAGGGCTCATCGACAGGTCCAATTCCCACAATCCCACCGGCGCGCCGGTATATGCCTGGAGCAACAGGCGGATCGTGGTCATCTTCTCACCCGTGATGGCGTAAATGGGCGCAATACCCATCACACCAGCCAGTTGCAGGAACAAGCCAACCGGCGCGATGCGTAGTGGCACATCGAAATGGTCGGCAATGGTGCGCGGGAAGAAGCGCATGAAAGAGTTGACCGCGTAGAGCTTGGAAACGTTCAAGCCAGCCGCCAGCAGGCCGCCAAAGATCAGCACCTTGGCAAAACGCCGCACATCGTAGGCAGATGGACGAATCATATAGGCCAGCGGCAGGAGCATCAGCGTGGCGAGGGCAATGAAAACTGCCGGATAAATGCTGGCGGAGTAGACTACGACGGCGCTGGTCAGGCCAAACAAAGCGACGGCAACGGGAAGGCGCAGGCGTTTATCGAAGAGCGCCACGAGAAAAACCGGCAGCAGGGGAAAAGCCTGGAAGTTCAGGTGCCCGTTGGCCATGTGCTCCAGGTAAAAGCCGCTGGCGCTAAACAGGATTGCGCCGAGCGTGGCCGCCGTCCAGCGAAAATCAAGGGAGTGCTTTAGGAAAATATAAGTGGCGAAATAGCCAATGAGGACGTAGACAAAATATGAGATAAGCAGGGACGTCCAGGGATCGATAAGCAGGGTTAGAAACTGTGGCAGGGAGAATTGCGCGTTGAGAGGGTGCGGATAAGCCGGCAGGCCGCCGCCGAAACTGGGCGTGTACCACTGGATGGTCAGGCCGTTGATCTGGTAGTGCAGTTCAGTATCGATCAGGCGTGTGAGGAAATATTTATGATCCCAGCCAACGATGGGGTAGGTGCTGTTGACATGGTAGGCGACGAAACCGGCGATCAGAACGCCGCACAACGTTGTAAGAAAAAAGCGGGAATAGTTCTTCATCGATGCAAAAAGATTTTTAGAAGTTACGGTGGTGGAGAGCCGCCTGCGCCATCTCCCAGAACAACCCCCATCGAACAATAAAAGACGGACTTTCCAGGCGCTACTGGATGTATTCTCGCAGGTTATGTTCGACCGCATACGCTGCGGCCTCGGCACGATTGTTGACACCCAGCTTCGAGAGAATACTGCTGACGTAGTTTCGCACGGTGCCTTCACCCAAGAAGAGCGATTTGGCAATTTCGCGGTTGGTCTTGCCTTCCGAGACCAGCAGCAGCACATGCTTTTCCTGCTGGCTAAGGTGCGAGAAGGCGGAAGCTTCCTCGTCTTTGACGGCTTTGCGCACTTCTTGAAAGACCCGTTGGGTCACGGCGGGATCGAGCAGCGCTTCGCCGCGAGAGACAGCGTCCAGGGCCCGGATCAGGTCCTCGCCCCCAATTTGCTTCAAAATATAACCGGAGGCGCCAGCACGAATGGCCGAAAAGAGCATTTCGTCCTCGGCATAAGAGGTCAGCATAATCACTTTAACATCGGGGAAACGATGCACGATTTCTTCGCAGGCTTCGATGCCTGACGTGCCCGGCAAGCGAATATCCATGATGACAACGGTGGGCTGCAGCGCGGCAACCTGCTCAATCGCTTCGCGCGCTGACCCTGCTTCACCGATCACTTCGAAATCGTGATGTCGATCGAGCAGAGATTTCAATCCCAAACGGACCACTTCGTGATCGTCAACCAGCAAAATACGCTGCTTTATCATCGTTCCTACGACCTCCATCCTTTGGGCTAAGGCTCTCGAATTGGTGTACTAAACGGATTTGTGGAGGGGCATGCGATAACGGCATACTGCATGCCCCTCCACATCTTCCCAACCTGACAGGAAACTCCCAAAAGCCGCGCCAGAGAGTATAGCCGAGAGCAGAGTCTATGGCAAGGGCATGAGTCCCGGCAATCGTTCGCGCTCGCGCAACCTGATTCGAGGCTTAAAGAGGCAGAGCTTGCCTTTTCCAATGCAAGCCCTGCATAAAATCAACAACGAAGTAAATTCTATTCCTTCTCTTTTTCCTGTTGCCTGCGGAAATCGACGAAACGATAGCCAACGCCACGCTCTGTCAGGATGTACTTGGGATTAGCCGGGTCCTTCTCCAATTTCTGGCGCAGGTAATTGATGTACAGGCGCACATAATGCGGCTCGTCACGGTACTCGTATCCCCAAACCTTGGCCAACAACTGGTCATGCGAGACCACCCAGCCAGCATTCTGGACGAGGTGGTACAGCAGCCGGTATTCGGTAGGACGCAACTTGACGATTTTCCCTTCCAACCAGACTTCGCGGCGGTCGAAATCAATCTTGAGGCGCTCGTCCACTTCGATCAGGCCGTGCATCGACCCGGTAGCGCCCTCGGTGCGGCGCAACACAGCTTTGACGCGGCTGACCAACTCGCGCGGGCTGAAAGGTTTGGTAATGTAATCGTCGGCGCCCAACTCAAGGCCTCGAACCCGGTCGTCTTCCTCGCCTTTGGCAGTCAACATAATAACCGGTACGTTGCTGATCTCGCGGATCATCTCCAGCACCTCGAATCCGTCGAGGTCTGGCATCATCACATCGAGCAAGATCAGGTCGGGGTTGGCGTCGCGCAACTTCTGGATGGCTTGTTTGCCGTTAAAAGCTTCGGCCACCTGGAAACCGTCGTGCTCCAGGTTGAGACGAATAAAACGCACCATGCGTTCTTCGTCGTCGACAGCCAGGATGCGGCGATGTTCAAATTCGTCAGCCATGCGCTACTCTCGGACAAAGCCGATAATCTGGTCTTCCCCTTCGCCAGGAATAATTTCGATAAAGGAGATTCGGCTGACCGGCCAAATAACTTGCGTAACACTCGCCATCAAATACGGCAAATCCTTGCCGTCGCGGCGGCGGGGATTCTTTACGAGTAAACTCATATCCGTTGGACTCGGCAGTTGTTCGATCTCACCGAGAATCGGGTCCTCGTTCATAATGTGGATGAGTACGGATGGCATATTTTCACCTTCCTAAGAGAGCACAACTTGAATTTTTAGTTTTCCAAGCGCGATCACGTCACCATGTTGCAACGATTGCTCCACATTTGGCGTGAGACGATCCCCATTAATATAAGTGCCGTTGGCCGAACCAAGGTCCATGATGCTGACGCTCCCATCTGCCAGGCGAATAACCGCATGCAAGCGTGAGACTCCGTTGTCGTAGGCCCGGTAGGGCGTCAGGTCCACGTCGGGCATGATCGGCTGGTTTTCGCTGACACGGCCCAGAGTAAATTCCTTCCGATCCATGACCGGCAGAATTTGTCCGCTGTCCAACAGGTGCAACGAGATCCAGGTCATCCCATACTGTTCATTTCGAATAGACGAGGTTTGCAAATCATTGGTATCCGGCTCGATATGCTGGGTCTTGTTAACATCGAATTGAACGAGTTGCATTCCGCAATCGCTGCAGAAAATTGCGCCATCGTTTTCTTCGTGTTTGCAATTTGGACAAACAATCATTTCTTCTCCCCGGGCATGATCAGTGCCCGCGTTCCATACTTGATCGCTTTCTCACCACTCTCCGTGAAAGATCGACTTCGCTCGATATTCTCCGCTTCCAAGAGCACGGTATTTGCCAAGCTACGCTCGCCCTGTGCAAACAGGTGGGTAGCCAATTTTTGTAAATGGTCACTAGCCTTCTCATATTGGCCTGACGCCACTTCTGCGCGCGCCTTTTCCTGAATGCGATACAACGTCAATTTTGACAAAGCCTGAATAAGGGCCGAAGGCGGCGGCTCACTCACCGGCCTTTCCTTGATTGGGATATCGATAGAAATACGGATAGGAGAAATTGGGGTTTGAACCGCAGCAGACCAGACTTCCATCTGCCCATTGACCAAAGAAATTGTACTGCCTACCAAAGCCTCTGGGGAGACCCGGAATTCAATCAATATTGTAAGGGGTGTTTCGTACAAGATCGGCCCCAACCGCATCGAGTTCTCGGCGACAATGGGCTGGGTCTCAGGCTGAAGGCGAAATACATACGAAATTTCCACCCCCTTGGGAAGCTCATATTCCAATGTAACGTTCTCAGCGAATGTGCGTGAAAGGTGGGTAAACTTTTCGGTCAGCAAAGTCTCGACATCTTTGGGCTGCGAGACGAACATGCTATTACCGCCCGTGATCGTTGCCAACTGGTCGAGAAAAATGTCGTTCCAGCCGCTGCCAATGCCCATACCGCTGATGGAGATGCCTTCCTCCGAAGCTGACTTTGCCAAATCGTAGCAGGCTTGCTCATCGCCGTAGGTGCGTCCGTCGGTCAACAAAATAATGTGATTGATATAGTTCGGCCCAACGTAACGCCGTACTTCGCCAAGCCCGGCCTCCAGGCCGTGCAAGATCTCGGTTCCCCCCGATGTTTGCAGCATTTGTACCTTCATCTCGGTCCGCTGCACATTGTTATTTTGCCGCGAAGCAGGAATGATCACTTCGGCCCGGTCGCTGAACGATACCATCGAAAAAATATCGGTCGACTTGAGCTTTCGGATCAACTGGACGGCGGTCGATTTGACCATATCCAATTTTTCGCCTTTCATCGACGTGGAACAATCGATGACCAGGCAAACGTTCAGCGGAACGCCCGTTTCGGCCTGCTTTTCATCCTTTCGGGGCGAGAGTTCGGTTAACGCATAGACAAGTTGCGGTTCAGACAGCGCCGGCAACTCTTTTCGGCTAATGGCAAGTCGATGACGGACAACCTCCGGCAATTCCTCTTCCGGCGGAAGGGTCGCATCATAAGCGCTACGCCGCGACGGGTCTGATAAAACTTGATAGGCCTGCTGGACTCCCAAAAAAAGCTCGGTCTCCCCCGGTGCCACATTTTTATCAGGATGAAGTCGTTTCGCGGCCTTCAAATATGCGCGCCGGATTTCGTCCTGCGTCGCAGAACGAAGGATTCCGAGAGCCGCGTATAAGCTTGGCCGCTTTGACATCACGTATTAACTATCCAATGAGTTGTACCAGCACCACGCTGATATTATCCGGACCGCCCGCATTATTTGCCGCAGTGACAAGATTCTGGCAAGCCCGCTCCATGGTCGAGGCTTCGATCACAAAGCGACGGATGTCCTCTTCCGGGACAACCCCCCAAAGGCCGTCGCTACACAGCAAGAGATGCCCCCCCACCGGGAAAGGCATTGTCACCACATCAGCTTCGAGGGTTTCTCCCTGTCCCAGCGCACGATAAAGCACGTTTCGCTGTGGATGGACCGCTGCTTCTGCCGACGTGATCTGTCCAAGTTCCTCCAGCCGTTTGACCAGAGAATGGTCGCGGGTAATCGCCTCCATACGGTGGTCGTTATAGAGCAAATAAGCGCGACTATCCCCAACGTGTGCAACGGTCAATTGTTGACCGACCAGCAAAGCTGCGGTGACCGTCGTGCCGCTGCCGGGTGCTTCGCGCAAGACAGCACGCTGGGCCTCCATGACCGCCGTTTGTAAAATCTCCTGCAACGACTCGTCCATCGATACCGTTGGCAAGTTAAACAGCGAATTATGGAATTTTTTCAGCACATAGCCGGCAATGGTACGAATGGCTGCATTGCTGGCAATTTCTCCATATTGATGGCCGCCCATCCCATCTGCAATAATAAATAAGCCAAGGGGTGGATTACCGGTATTCCCAGCCAGGACCGTGGAAAAGGTGAAAAGGCAATCCTCATTCAATTCGCGCTGTCGTCCAACCGACTGCCCGCTGGCAACCAACAGTTGAGCCGGTTCGAAGCGGGTGGTCGTCGTACGAATAGACTGAAGTTGCGCATCCGAAAGCGGCGCAGTAACGACATTATCTCCTGCTGGTTGTACTTCAGGTTTTTTACCGAAAAGATTTCGGAAGAAGTCAAACACAGTGTAATCTCCTTAAAATCTCTACTTCGTCCTCAAGTCAGCAGGGCGTAGATAAAGTGGTCTGTTGAGCCAAAGTATACAATATCATCATAAGCACAGGGAGTACCAGTAATTGGACCTTTTGTCTCATATTTCCAGCGAAGACGTCCGCTGCGGGCCTCGAGACAGTACAGGTTTCCATCCACCGATCCGATATAAAGTGCATCCTTATAAACAATGGGCGACCCATTCACCTGATGCTCTGTTTTGTAACGCCAGACTTCCTTGGAAGACTTCGTGTCTACAGCATAAATATGACCGTCCGACGAACCAGTGAAGACCAGACCTTCCATGAAACAGGGAGAGACAATAGATGGCCTCTCCATACGGAAGCGCCATACCAAGAAGCCGCTTTTGGCGTCCAAGGCGTACAGGTAACTGTCCATGGAACTGAAATAAATAACATTTCCCTCGATCCATGGTGAAGAGGTCACCGCGCGTTTCGCCTTGAAGCGCCATTTTACTTCACCACGAAAATCGAGACAATAAAAGTCACCACTTTCGCTACCAAAATAAATCAGTTCGTTTGCCACGAAGGGGGTAGAGCGAACGTCGGCGCCGACTTCAAAAGTCCACGCTCTGCGTCCACTGGTAATGTTGATTGCATGCAAAAGTTTATCGTCTGCACCGATGAAGATGTGGCCCTCGGCAATGCGCGGAGAAGAACGGATGCAATCGTCGGCGTAATACGTCCATGCGATTTTCCCTGCGCGAGCACTGATCGCGTAAACGCGATGATCTTCGGAGCCGAAGAAAATCATATCATCAGCCACAGCGGGACGACAGACAATACCCCCTTCTGTAGCGTACTTCCATAGGAACTCTCCGTTGGTCGCGTTCAATGCATAGAGGTTATTATCATAACAACCCGCATACAGCGTTCCGTCAAAATAGAGAGGTGTTCCCCGAATTTCATCCTCACACTGGAACGTCCACACCGGTTTGATCCCGGAGGTATGAATAGCAACTGTCGCCCCCGGCCCAGAACCGATTCGATTCAATAGCCCGGTTTTTTGTCCAGCGCCGATCAATGCTTGCTTAAAGTCATCAATGGTTTTATAGCGATCTTCGGGGTTATATTGCAAAGAAGTATTGATGATCGTTTCCAGTTCTATGGAAACATTCGGATTAATTTTGCGGATTGGCCGTTCGGCAAACGAAAAGGGAGGTTCTAGCCGCGGATCTCGCCTAGTCAATAAATGATGTAATGTAGCGCCTAAGGCATAAATATCAGCAGCGGTCGAAGCCTCTCCACGGTATTGTTCTGGTGGAGAGTATCCTTCCGTACCGATCATTGTACCTTTTTGACCAGACTGAAAAGGTTTGGCGATCCCGAAGTCAATCAACATAATGTGACTGTGCTGATTGATCATCACGTTCGAAGGCTTCATATCCCGGAAAATGATGGGGGCTGGCTTGTGAGCATGCAAAAAACTGAGCACGTCACACAACTCGATGGCCCAAGCCAAAACCTGCTCTTCCGGGACAAACCCCTCAATGGTAGCCAGTAACGCCTCCAGGTCTTTACCGTTTACAAACTCAAGCACCAGGTACGAACGATTGTCGAGGGTGAAATAATCGTAAATGCGGGGAATCGATGGGTGGCTCAACGTCGCCAGGATATTGGCCTCACGCTCGAAGTTTTGCACAATCGTCTGGCGGACGAGCGGGTCTGGTGCCTGGTTGATCATTTCCTTGACCGCAACCAGTTTGACCACGTTGGGGAAATGCAGGTCCCTGGCGCGATAAACAGACCCCATGCCCCCCACACCAATCACCTCCTGGATCAAATAACGGTTGACCAGGTTCGTCCCCGGCTGTAGCTGTCCGGTGGAGGGTTTATGATGCGGTCCAGGCTGCGGTTGAATTTGTTGTGTTCCCATTAAGTCCTGAAAATTTCTAGATAAAGAATGGATGTTAAATTATAGTCTATTCTAAAAAGGATTTGCAAGGCGGGGTATACCCAATACTTTTGTTAGAAAAACAAGGCAGGCCGCCTTTCAGCCGTCGATGCGTGGCGTCTTGCGATCCATGTCACTTTTGCGGGCCGTTCGTCGCTTCCGTCGCCCACAACAAAACGGGCTGCATACGCGTGGACCAATAGGTCCAATCATGCCCGCCGTGCCCGATATCGAGTGTATAGGGTACTTCGTTTCTCTTCAGAACATCCAGCAGGTTCTGCGTCAGGCTGACGATGGCATCCCGGTCGCCTACGTTGATCAACACCCGCGGCCACTCGTCAGACGGTACCCGTTGAATCCACGTGTCGAAACGGGACTCTTCGCTGGAGGTGATCCCGCCGCTCAACACCATCAGACTGCCAAAGGTTTCGGGAAACTGGAAGGCCATGCGGGCCGCGATGGCCGCCCCGTGCGAGATGCCGCCCACGCTGCGTTGCGTTCGGTCAGGCAGAGTGCGGAATTTGCCGTTGATGTAAGGCACCAGGCCCTCGGTCAGGGCGGCATCGGAGCCGTAGCCGATCTGTGTGCTGGGCACGATCAGGATGGCAGGTGACATCGCTCCGGTGCGTATCAGACGGTTCGCCAACGAGAGGGGCGTGTTATCGGTGGCGCTCAGACGGGTCTCGAAGGTCAGCGTGATCAGGTAAAGCACCGGGTACGAATCCGCCGTGCGGCTTGCGTAGCAGGGCGGCAGGTAGTATTGAAAGCTGATGTCGAAGCCCTGCACCGCTTGCGGCAGCTTGTCGTAGCCGAGGGTGCCATCCGCATCGCAGACGGGAGTCGCCGTCGGCAGGGGAACGGTTGCGGTCGGAGCCGGGGTGGCGGCGGCGCAGGCCGTCAAAACGACGGTGAACAGAAACCAGGCAATCCAGCGAACTGTGCGTTTTTCCATGCTGCGCCCCATCTGGGTAGCAAGCTGAACGGGTATGCAGGAGGGATTTCCCAGCTTAAATCAGACGCGAGGGACCCTCGATTTTTCGTCTCTTCGCCCTTTAACCATGCCGGTTCATGAAATGTTCCATGCGCCGCAAGGCTTCTTCGATCTGCTCGTAGGCGGTTGCATAGGAACAGCGCACGAAACCCTCGCCGCCGCCGCCAAAAGCCCGCCCCGGCACGACGGCCACATGCTCCTCCTGGAGCAGCTTTTCGGCGAAGACTTCGTCGTCCATGCCAGAAGCGGAGATGTTTGGGAAGGCGTAGAAGGCCCCCCGCGGCTCGAACGTGGTCAGGCCCAGGCGGTTCAACCCGCTGACGATCAACTTGCGTCGGCGGTCGTATTCGGTCACCATGGCCTGCACATACGGCTCGCCGTTTTGCAACGCTTCCAGGGCGGCATCCTGCGCCGTGGTGGGCGCGGACATGATTGTATATTGATGGATGCGCAGCAAGCCGCCGATCAGGTTGGCCGGCCCGGCGACGTAACCGATGCGCCAGCCCGTCATGGCATAGTCTTTGGAAAATCCGCCCAGCAGGATGCTACGGCCCTTGAGCGACTCGCCCAAAGCGGGAAAACATACGTGCTGGAATCCGTAGACGAGCCGGTCATAAATCTCGTCCGAGACCACCAGCAGGTTGTGCTGTTCGGCGATCTTGGCAACTTCCGTCAGCACGTCGCGCTCGGCCACGGCCCCGGTGGGATTATTGGGATACCCGATAAAGATCATCTTCGTACGCGGCGTGATGGCAGCGCGCACTTCGTCGGGGTCGAGTTGGAAATTATCCTTGAACTTGCTGGGAATTTCGACCGGTACGCCGCCAGCCAGAAGCACCTCGGCCTGGTACGAGACGAAGCACGGGGTGGGGATGATGACTTCGTCGCCGGGGTCGAGCAGGGCGGTCATCGCCAGGTAGAGCGCTTCCGAGACGCCCACCGTGATGACGACCTCGGTAGACGGGTCATATTTCACACCATACAGATGCAGCAGGTTCTCGGCAATGGCTTGGCGTAATTCCGTTTTACCGGAGTTCGAGGTGTAGTGCGTCTCGCCGTTGCGCAGCGAGCGCACCCCTGCATCGAGGATGGGATCGGGCGTGGTAAAGTCCGGTTCGCCGATGCCCAGCGAGATGACTTCCTTCATCGTGGCGGCAATGTCGAAGAATTTGCGGATCCCGGAGGGTTTGAGTCCGGCGACCCGTTTGGACAGATATTGTCGGTTTTCGATTTCTTGCATACGACCTCCAGATGAGTCTGTAAAGAGAATCCCATTGCAGCAGTTGGGAAAATCCTTGCGGACGGTCGGGGCTGATGCTCCTTTTCGTCCCGGTACTTGTAAGCCTGGTTTTCCGGGGAAAAACCCAGAACGCAGCCTACAACTTAAGGAAGTTGCAGCGCTAGATGGGACGAATATACCACTTTGCGGCAGCTTCGTCGTAAAACAATGCGAAGACCTGTTCCTGCAGCGTGCGGACACGGAAGTGCACTCCCTGCGGCGCACGCCACTGCGAAAGCACTTCGGCAATCACATGGCGTTTGTCGTCCCAGCTAAGCGCGATGGGGGTTCCGGGATACGAGGCGCTGGAGCGGCATTCGACCGTTTGGTCGTCCGTCATTGTAATAGCTTTTCATCCATATATAAGAGAATTGTGGGGGCCTATGGCCCCCACATCCATCTGTGGCAATCGTTGGCAAACGCGGTATTCGCTTGTGTGCTGGGTTGTGCGTGTGCGCTCGGCTGATGAAGAATCTTCACCTTACGCTGGCTCTCTTCTCAACCTACTCGAAACAAATGCGCCTTGAGTTATTACTATTAATATCACGGCGCGACAATGTTTTCAAGGTTCATATTGGATGGAAGCCTCTGTATGGGTGACAGATAGGACTTGACCTCAGCCTGGAAGAAAGATTCTGCTGGGCGTATAGACTGGCAAAGGGAATCATTATTTTTTGCAGCAGAACGTACAATCATATTCTCAAGATGCCTTGTCAGTTGCCAGCTTTAAATACTTGACAACAGAGTCCGCGACTAACACGTACTCCAAGACTGTCTCTTTTGTAAGCGCAAGTTCAGGAGCATGGGCTGCTTGATTTCGCAAACCGCGTAAGTCACGCAAAGCGTTAATAATCGATCTATCGAGTTTTTCCTGTTGCTCCAAAAACTTGATAGCTTGGAACGTAGATGTCTTATTTTTAAAAGTATTTCCACTAAGCTTATTAGCTGCATCGAGCGCAGCCAATTCTACTTGACGCCAAGCTTCCAGTACAGCAGAGCGAGGAGAAATATCAGCAAGCCTAGCCAATACGCTGTTCTCTGTGGAATACGACAGCAGACTGGTTTGTGTTGGGGCAAGATTCTCGGCAAGCTCTTCACTAACTTCCCTGATTTGTTCGCCAAATTCGATCTCAATTTCCTTATACTTGAATTTTTGGATAAAAGGGAGTAGTTCGTGTAAAGGCTTTCTCAAAATGAGAATGGCTATTACTAAAGTCAACGGCCAAGCCAGTGAATTGACTATATTAGATATGAATGTGAGAATATCCATATTTCTCCCTTGACCGCACAACAAATTCCATATACCTACAACCTCAAACTGCTGTTATCACCGACGTTCAGGCAGAGAGCCTGACCTTCCGAGGTCTGCCCGCTGATGCGGGCGTTCTTGCCAATCAGCGAACCCGTCAACGCAGCGCGCTCGATGCTGGTGCCGGCCTCGATGATGCTGTCCTGAATGACGGCAGACTCGATTTTGCAGTCCGGCCCGATGGACACGTGCGGCCCGATCACGGCGGCGCTGACCTGCGCCCGGGGATGGATAAAGACCGGCGGGATGACTTTGATGTTCTCGCGCCCGGCGGCCTCGGCCGAATTGTCGCGCCCGTGGTCGAGCAGGAAACGGTTCGTCGCCAGGGTCGCATCGATGGTGCCGGTATCCAGCCAGATGTCCACCTGGTGTGTACGGACCTTTGCGCCCCCGCCCAACATGAGGGTAATAGCGTCGGTCAAAAAATATTCATTCTTGAGCATCACGTTCTTATGGATTTGTTCTTCGATCGCCGCCAGCAACGCTTCGGCACGCTTGAAATAATAGCAGCCGACGACAGCCAGATCATTCTCGACGGTTGGCGGTTTCTCGATGAAACGAGTCACCCAGCCTGTCTCGTCCAGTTCGGCCACCCCGAAGCGGCGCGGGTCGGGAACGGACTTGACCCAGGCCACCCCGTCGGCAGTCTCCTGCGCCAGGAAGCCGAAATCCGTCTCGATCAGCGTATCGGAGAAGCACATGATCATCGGCCCGTGCATATATTCACGCGCCAGCCACAGCGCATGACTCTGTCCCTTCATCTCCGTCTGGACGATGTAATGCACCCTGGCGTCCGGATAGTTTTCCGCCATGTGGGGCGGGATTTGGTTTTCACCCAGGTAAGGCCCGATGATGAAAACGTATTCTGCGTTCGACGGGTCGGGCAACGTGGTGAACATCTCCATCAAATGGTCGAGGGAGGTCTTGCCGGCCACGCCCACCAGCGGCTTGGGTTTGCTCCAGGTGTGCGGGCGCATACGCGTGCCCCAACCGGCCATGGGAATGAATATCTTTAAGGTCTCAGTCAATAGAATACTCCTTTGGCAAATTTAATAACGAGCTTTGAGAATCGCTGCAATGAAGTAGATTGTCTCTACCCTGAAATCAAAAGCGGTAAATCAATTTTACCTGATATACGCATTCGACGGTTCCCCTCCACGTTCCTTTCTAGGCGGATTCACCGGCACCGACGGACTGGGCCGTCAGCGATAGACCAGGTAGCCAAACAGAGCCGCACCGATCACCAGGAAAACCGGATTGATCTCCGTCAGAGTCAACAACAGGAACGAGACCAGCGCGATGAGCACCTTGTCCCAACTCTGGAATAATCCCTGCGCCCAGCCGACCTTCTTGATATCGTAGACCGAATAGGCCATGATGTAGACCGTCCATAGCAGCAAGCCGACGATGACCGGGCGCACCGCCTTGAGCATGGCAGCCACCGTGGGGCTGTCTTTGACGCTGAAAAAGAAGACGATCATAACCAGCATCAAAATCGTCGTGGGCAGCACCGTACCGGCCACGGCGGCCACCGCGCCCGGCATGCGCGCCAGCTTGTACCCAACGTAGGCGGACACCTGCGGCGAGATGGGCCCCGGCAGGGCGTTGCCCACCGCCAGGGCGTCGGCGAACTCGTCGGGCGTGACCCAGCCCGCCGTAACGGTCTCCCGCTGCATCAGGCCCATCGAAGCCGGTCCGCCGCCCCACGAGAACAGCGCAACGCGAGCGAAGACAACGAACAGGTTCCAAAGCAATTTCCAATTCATCAGGTCTTCTCCTTTCGGTTCTCTAGAAATCAAGCATCATCTCAATAACAAGGGGGAGGTACAAAACCAGTGACAGACAGCGAATTTATTGGGATATGGGCGACGCTTCGCGTCGCCCATATCCCACATCGACCCCCTTCTCAGGGGAAATCCAAAAGAACCCAGACTCGTCGTTCAGGAATGCCCCAGGATGGGGTGCGGTTGGTAGGCCTCTTCCAGCCTGGAAATCTGCTCGTCGCTGAGTTGGATGTCCAACGCGGCCACGTTTTCTTCCAGGTGATGCATTTTGCTGGCGCCGATGATGGGCGCGGTGACGTAGGGTTTGTTCAGCACCCAGGCCAGCGCCACCTGCGACCCGGAGACACCGGCTTCTTCGGCGATCTCCTGCACGCGCTTGGAAACCAGGAAATCCTCATCACGGTAATACATGTGTTGGCCGTACTCGTCGGTCTTGGCGCGGACGGAGTCGCCGTAATCCTCCTTGCGACGGTCCTGGTTGAAGAAGCCGCGCGCCAAGGGACTCCAGGGAATCAACGCCACGCCCTGGTCGAGACAGCAGGGGATCATCTCGCGTTCTTCCTCGCGGTAGATCAAGTTGTAGTGATTCTGCATCGAGACGAAACGCGTCCAGCCGTGCAATTCGGCCACGTACTGCGCCTTGACGAATTGCCAGGCAAACATCGACGAAGCGCCGATGTAGCGCACCTTGCCGGCGCGCACCAGATCGTTGAGCGCTTCCATAGTCTCCTCGATGGGCGTCTCGTAATCCCAACGATGGATCTGGTACAGGTCTACATAGTCCATCTGCAAGCGACGTAATGAGTTGTCGATCGAATCCAGGATATGCTTGCGCGAGAGTCCCCAATCGTTGGGGCCCTCGCCCATGCGGTTGAAGACCTTGGTCGCCACGATCACATCCTGGCGTTTGACGCCAAAATGTTTGAGCGAGTTGCCCAACACTTCCTCGCTGGCCCCCACGGAATACATATCGGCCGTATCGAAGAAATTGATTCCCAAGTCGAGCGCCCGCTTGACGAACGGACGCGCCTGCTCCTCGTCCAACACCCACGGACGCCAGGTAGGCGAACCATAAGTCATCATCCCCAGGGCCAACCGCGAAATCTTCATACCGGTCTTGCCAAGATTGACATATTGCATCGAAACCTCCTGATAAGAATGGGGACCTTTGGAAATTCGTGGGAAGAGACGGATTTATGTGGTTTCACATCCACCCTCGACTCCCACTTAATCCCAAAGAACCAAAATAGAATTACCAATAGGTGGCGACAGGACGGTGCTCGCCTCGCAGGTACTCTTCGATGCGTCGCCGGCTGCCGGGATTCATATCGGGAGGCAACGCATCTAGCTTGAAAAAATCCACGGCCTCGATCTCGAAATCCTTTTCGCCCACGATGCGAAAATCCTCGCCGATGAAGACGACAATGTGGTCGTTCTTATGCTCGACATACTGGGTATAGATTCCGAACAATGCCAGGTCGCCGACTTCAGCGCCGGTCTCTTCACGGCATTCGCGGCGGGCCGCCTGTTCAGGCGTCTCCTTGCGTTTGACCCCACCGCCAGGCAGGAACCAATCGTTCTGGTACCAATGCCTGACCAGCAAAACACGCCCCTCCCGAACCAGCAGGGCGCGCACGCCGAGCGTGACAGGGCGCTTGAGAATCCATTGCAGGCTATACACCCGGTAGAGCAGTGTGAGAAAACCGTGCTTCATGAAAATACCAGAAGGACACGGCAAGCCGTGTCCCTGTTCATTCCTTGACGATTTCCAAGTTCGCCAGCGCCGCCGCCAGGCGCTTGATGCCTACACTCTCGAAGACCACATCCACGATCTCATCTTGATCCTGGATGCGGCTATCGAGCACGATGCCCTCATCCCACAAGGGATGCTTGACGCGCATCCCGGCCCGGAACCTGGCCTCGATGATCGGCGCGGAACGCCCCGACGAGGGCAACGTCCACGAATCGTACCCCCCGCGGCTTCTTCGCCGTGTCCCGCTGCGCCCCCTGCCGCTGACGAGGGCCTCCGGGATGTCGTCCAGGAAGCGGGATTCGATCGTCTCCTCGGCATAGCCCCGCCCGCCGCGTCGCAGCGCCCGGACGAGGTAGAGCCGTTCCTTGGCGCGAGTAATGCCCACGTAGAACAGACGGCGTTCCTCTTCCATTTCTTCGGGGTCGTCAAACGAGCGGCTGTGCGGCAGCACCCCATCGTCCAGGCCGGTGATGAAGACCACGCTGAACTCCAGGCCTTTGGCCGCGTGCATGGTCAGCAAGGTGGGCACGTTGCCATCCGTGAGGGTGTCCTGATCGGAGATCAGCGCCACATTCTCGAGGAACTCGGCCAGCGTGCGTGTGGAATATTCCTCGGCCAGACGGCGCAACTCCACCACGTTCTCCCAGCGATCCTTGCCTTCGTCGCTGCCGTCGTCGACGTAATTTTTGTAATCGACATCCTGCAAGATTTTGTCGAACAGCTCGACGGGGGTATAGGTGGCCGAGAGCCCGCGCCAGGCTGCCAGGTGACCGGCAAAATCGGCCAGGGCCACAGCAGCGCGTCCGGAAAACTGATCCCAATAAGGGGAGTCCGATCCGCGGGCCAGGTCGAGCAGCACCGCGCCGGGGGTAAGTCCCACTTTGTTGGCCGCGGAATGCAAAGCCAGCAGGGACTTGTCCCCGATGCCGCGCGCAGGCACGTTGATGATGCGCGTCAGTGCGACCTCGTCGTTGGCGTTGTAAACCAGCCGCAAGTAGGCGATTACATCCTTGATTTCACGGCGTCCATAAAAGCGTTGGGCGCCCACCAGCCGGTAGGGCAGGCGCGCCTGCAAGAAGGCCTCTTCGATCAGGCGGGACTGGGCATTGGTGCGGTACATCACGGCGCAATCGCCGGGCTCGAACTGACGGCTGGCAACCAGTTGGGCGATGGTGTCGACGACAAAGGCGGCTTCTCCATAGTCGTCCAGGGCCTCGTAATAAGTCACTTTCTCGCCCTGGCCGCGATCGCTGAAGAGTTGTTTGCGACGGCGGTGCTGGGCCTGGTCGATAACGGCCGTGGCAGCGTCGAGGATGATCTGCCGTGAACGATAATTCTGCTCCAACAGGATGACCTGTGCGCCGGGGAAATCCTGCTCGAAACGCTGCACGTTGCGATAATCTGCGCCGCGCCAGCGATAGATCGATTGGTCCGGGTCGCCAACGCAGAAAATATTGTTGTGCACCGACGACAGGTGCTTGACCAGTGTATATTGCGCAAAATTCGTGTCCTGGAACTCGTCCACCAACACGTGGTGGAAGCGTTGGGCGTACTTCTCGCGCACGTCGGGTTGCTCTTCGAGCAGCACCGCCGTCCAGAGCAGGATGTCGTCAAAATCCACGGCGTTGGACTGTTGCAGGAGCTCCTGGTAGCGTCCGTAGATGCGTTTGACGGCTTCGTCGCGGTAGGTCTGGACGGGAAAATCATCTGGGCGGAGCAGTTCGTTTTTGGCCCGCGAGATGGCCCCGTGAACGGCCATCGGGCGATAGAGCTTTTCGTTCAGGTTCAAATCGCGGACGGCCGCTTTGACCAGCGACAGTTGGTCGTCGGCGTCGTAGATGACGAACTCGCTGGAAAAAGGCAAACGCTCGGCCTCGCGGTGCAGGATGCGCGCGCAGGTGGCGTGAAAGGTGCCCAGCAGCAGCCCGCGCGTCATCTCCTCGCCGAGCAGTTCGCCCACGCGATGTTCCATCTCACGGGCGGCCCGGTTCGTAAACGTCACCGCCAGCATCTGGTACGGGCGCACGCCCTCGTAACCTATCAAATAAGCAATACGTTGGGTCAGCACGCGCGACTTGCCGGAACCGGGTCCGGCGACCACCAGCACCGCTCCATTGCCGGCGGTGACGGCGCGCCTTTGTTGGGGATTGAGTTGGTCTAGAAAATCCATGACAGAACGATTATACCCATCACAGGTAGAAATTGCGCGCTTTATAGCACGGAAAAGCGCAAATTTTCCCGTAGGCATTCCAAAAAGCGAACAAGCCATACACTAACTTGAAAATAGAAATATCAGGCAGCAGCAGGTAAAGGAGCAAACGGTTGCATGGGTGAAGTATCGTAGCCCAAATTTCGAGCTCGATGCTCCATTGTTTGAACGACCTGTGTACCCGCCGGTC
>JBJKRF010000113.1:0-17896 GCA_046704785.1 Anaerolineales bacterium
TGCCCATGAAAAATCATCTTTGATGGGGCTTTTTCTGTTGTGTGGCTCCTTCATCCTTAAATTCTCTGTGGGGCAAGTCTGAATCTGGCTCCAGTTGGCGAGTCTCAGAAGTTGGTTTCTGAGGAGCGCCGTCGAGATTCCCGCCGGGCCGCCGCCCAGGATGAGGATGTCAAACGTCTGCATACAAAAATTGTATTGAGTTTTGAAATAGGTGTAAAGATGGTTGGGATAGGGTCTTTTCAAAAGCGATGGTCGCCCGGCGGCCCTGTCCGGCCTTCCTGACGTATAATTAATTCGGTTAAGTGGGTTTGATGAGTAGATATGGGCCCCCATCGATCTGTTTTGCCCACTGGTTCCCAGGGAGCCATTAATTCTATGAAGGCCTTGCGGTGGTTTCAATGAGCTCGATCTTCATCAGTTACAGCCATAAAGATAAAGACTACGTTCACAAACTGCATCGCAGCCTGCTCAAGCAGGGCCTGGATGCCTGGATCGACGACCGTATCGATTACGGCTCCCGCTGGCCGCGCGAGATCGAAAAGCGCATCCGGGCGTGCCGTGCGTTCGTCCTCGTCATGAGCCCGGATGCCGATGAGTCGGAATGGGTTCAAAACGAGCTTTCCCTGGCGCGGCAGTTGGGCAAGCCCATCTTCCCGATTCTGCGGGCTGGTGAACCCTGGTGGCACCTGCGCACGACCCAATACAGTGATGCGCGGGATGGCAAGTTGCCGCCGCCGCGCTTCTTCGTGCGTCTGGCAGTGGCGGTGGCGCAGGAAGAGACAACCGCCGCTGCAGCGGCTGAAAACGAAGCCGGCGTCGAGACGGAGGGTCAAGATAATATTTCTGTGCATGTGGATGGCAACGTCCAGGGCAATATCGTCATCGGCGACCAAAACAGCCTGCGGTCTGCGCTCGCCAAGGCCTCGAAAGCAGCGCCGGCCAAAGCATCCGTGACGAAAGAGTCGTCTGAAGCGCGAACGCAGAAACACGGCATCCATCTAACGACCGAATTGGTCATCGCCTTGATCGGCGCCGCTGCGACGATTGTCGCGGCGGTCATTCCTTTATTGAAGGATTCGTCTCCACCGCTGCTGCCGCCCACCGCCAGCCGGACGGCGACCTCCGTTCCGATGGCGGCGACCCACGCTCCGCCGGAGACGCCTACCTTTTTGCCGGCCAGCCCAACGCCGATTGTATCTCCCAGCGCAACGCCCGCTCCCAGCTTGACTCCGGGCAAAGAGGCCGCTACCTCTACCGCCACGCTGCTGCCCCTCGCGCTGAGCGATTCCAAGGGCGCATCCATGCGTCTGATTCCGGCCAGCAGTTTCGTCATGGGCAGTACCCAGGGCAGCGCCGAGGAGCGTCCCATCCAGAGTCTCTACCTGAACAGTTTTTACATCGATCAATATGAAGTGACCAATGCGCTCTACAAAGCGTGTGTGGAGGCGAGTGTCTGCAAAAAGCCGACGAACCTCAGTTCCCAGACGCGCCCAAATTACTATGACGACTCCGCTTTCGACAACTATCCTGTCCTGTATGTTACCTGGGAGATGGCGCGCACTTATTGCGAGACGTGGCGTGGGGCGCGTTTGCCCAGCGAGGCGGAATGGGAGAAAGCCGCCCGCGGCACTGACGCCCGCACTTATCCGTGGGGAGAAGGCATCGACGTGACGCGGGCCAACTACGGCCAGCGCATCGGGGATACGACCCCTGTCGATCGCTACGGCAGCGGCAAGAGCATTTATGGCGTTTTCGATATGGCGGGAAACGTGTCGGAGTGGGTGAGCAGCCTGTACAAATCCTATCCCTACGATGCAAACGATGGCCGCGAAGAATTATTCGTGTCGGCGGGGGCCCGCATCCTGCGCGGCGGCTCGTGGTCTTCCAGCCCAGACGGAGCACGTTCTTTCACGCGGGCCTGGAGCGACCCTACCAGTAGCGGCAATACGGTGGGCTTTCGCTGCGCCGAGTCATTGCCTTGAATGTTCCTATTGCTCCATATGGCGTTGGGAAGAAAAAGTCAGAGTCAGCCGGATAACCAGTTGGGGGGATGCTGCTGGGCCTCCCAGGGCATGCCTAACATGACGACCGTAATATTATCGTGACCGCCGCGTGAATTCGCCAGCGCGATCAGATTTTCCACTGCCTGTTTCAACGTTCGCCCGTTCAGGCTGCCCAGAATTTCCCAATCCTGCACCAGGTCGGTTAAGCCGTCGCTACACATCATGACCACATCGCCGGGAGTCAGCAACATGCCCTGGTTGGCGCGGGCTTTGGAGTCGCTTTCGTTTGGATTCAGGAAAAGCCGCAGGTCCGGCGCGGGCGGTTCGGGCGAGCCCAGGTAGCGTCGGATGACATGCAAATTGGGATGGCTCTTCGCAATCGACTGGTCGAGCAAGCCTTTTTCCAGGGCTTCCTGCACCCAGGTGTGATCGCGGGTGAGTTGGTGAATGCGCTGTTCTCGCATCAGGTAAATGCGCGAGTCGCCGGCGTATCCGATGTATAGCTGCTGGCCGATGATCAATACGCAGGAAGTGGTGGCCCCCATGCCTTTGCGTGAGGCGTCTTCCTCGGCTTTCGCCACGATGGTTTCGCTCGCGTTGTAGAAACTTTGCTGGAAAACCGCCAGCGGATGGCCCCCATCGCTCTCCTCGACCGCCTGACTGATTACATTGACCGCGATCTCCGAGGCGACTTCGCCCGCGCGATGACCGCCAATGCCATCCGACACGATCGCGAATAGCGCCGGCGTCGGATGGCATTGGCTGACGATAAATGCAGACACGGCAAAGTTATCCTCATTGTTCTTGCCAGAGAGGCCCGGATCGCTTTGCGCGGCTACGTAAAGGTGTGCACGTTGGGATCGGATCATCCGTCTTTGAGCAACGCTATGCTTGGTTTAGGCGTAGATGGCGGTTTGCTCAAGACAAACCGGTAGGTTAAGTTACCAAAGTGTACCACATCCCCGTGCTTGAGAATACGCCCCTCTTTGGGGATACGTTCGTAATTGACCCATGTCCCGGCCACCGAGTTCTGGTCGGCAAGCAGGAACTGCCCCTGCCCATCCCGCCGCAGACGGGCGTGAAGCGACGAGATCGATGGGTCGTCGAGGATGGTGCCGGCTTGCGTGGGATCAGTGCCGAAGGTCAACTCCGGTCCCGCCAGGGAAATCGGGTCTCCTGCAGCGGGCTGGCCGTCCAAGGTCAGTTTAACGAAATAGGCCGGCGGCGGGGGCGCCCTGTGCGGCATCCATGCGAACAACCCGTCGCGCTGCCGGCTGTGTGCTTCGGCAAGCTCGTTTACTGGTTGGGTCACCGGGTCCTGCTGGAACTGGCGCTGGCGGCGGCGCTCAGCCAACACAACCAGCAAACCTGAACGCCCGCCCCAGAAGAGCAGCCCCAGCACGACGACCCCGGCCAGCAACAGAAACAGAATGGTCACTGCCACACGGTTGCGCAGCAGCAGCCCTGTAATTCCGCCGGGCGGTTGCAGCACCGAGACCTGCACCGGCACCTCCACACTGGTGCGGCTGAGCCCCAGGCTGTCTTCGGCCTCCACCTTCAGGCTGTGTTGTCCGCTGGCCACGTATTTGCTCAAATCCCAGGTGAACTTATCGAAGGGCGCCTGGGTGTTTTCAGCCACCTTCTGCCCGTCTACATACAACGTCGTACGGACCAACGGGCGCGGATGTCCGTCCGGGAATTCCACCAACATCGAAATGCTCTCTTCTTTGGGCTGGAAACTGTCGATGTTGAAGGGATCGTCCGGGTTCTGACGCGTGATCTGGATGGGTGGTGAGAGCAAAGCCGGATTGGGCGGTTCGACGTTGACGTTAAACGACTCCGGTTGACTGGTCACGCTCAACCCGTTTGCGTTTACCTGTACCGACAGGCTCTGCGTCCCCGACGTGCGTATCTTGGAAGTATACGTCAGTGTGTAAGCATGGCGTAACGGAGAGAACCACGTTTCGGGGTTGGGCAAAGCCTCGGCGCCGGTAAAACTCATGTATAAGCCCCCGCTGGTATTGGCCAGGTCTTGCAAAGCCAGCGCACCCGGATGGGTCAGGTAGGCGTTTGAATCTGTCATCCAGACGTAAACGCGGATGCCGGCCTGCTGGGCGCGGTCACTGAGATTCTTCAGGCTGCCGATGGCCTGATTGTCGAGGTGGCCGGAAATCAGCAGGATGGCCGGTTTGGCACCCGGCACGGGCGGCGTATCCTGCACCGCATCCAACGCAAAGGAAAGCGCCGCCAAACTGGGCGTGGAAGTGCGTGGGGCCGGATCGAAGCTGTCGAAGCCGGTTTTCCATTCCGTCGAAGAGACGTGCGAGAGCACCACGCCGCCGTTCCAGGCCAGGCTCAAGTCGTCTTTGCTATCAGAAGGGAGCGCGCCGACCCAGTCGTCTAGCACCGAAACGATCTTGTCGTACCGTGATAGGCCGTAGGCGTCGCGCACGCCCAACGTCGGCCCGGAATTGACCGCCACGGTCAACTGCAAAGGAGGCGCAAACTCCGACAGGTCGTCAGCCTTCAGCACTTGGCCGTTTTCCAACACGGAAACTTGGTCGAGGTTCAAGTGGGAAACAAACTGACCCTGGTCGTCGAACACGTCGAGCAGGGTGGAAATCGTTGGGAATTTACTCAGGTCGGGCGGGGTAATAGTTGCAAAGGCTTGCGACTGGGCGCGCACGGAAAGCGCCGGAAGCAGCAAGCTACTCATTACCAGGAGAGTAAAAAACTTGCAGAGAATGCGTGATCGAAACAAGGGTCGTCCTGATGCGTTGATTTCCGGGAACCGGTTATCAAGAGAATAATAACGCAAAAATGAAAAAGACGCGAAGCCTTTTTTCCCGTTCTTTGCGTTTCCTGCCCGCCGACGGTTAAACAAAGAGACTGTGTGCAGCGCTCTACGCCACACACAGTCATCAATTCGATCGAATTTCCCTGTTTTTACTGTGGTTCCGGGTTTTCCACAGGCGCAGGAATCGCGGGCGTTGCAGGGGGCACAGGGTGGGTCAGGCGGGAGAAGGTCAACGTCCACGCGGACTCGACGTAGGCAATCGCGATGCCGTGCAGCAGGAGATAGATCAGCAGGTAGACCAGGAAGCCGATCGCAGCAATGATCAGTGTGGCCCGAATGGCGATGTCGCCTCCTATGGCAAATCCGACAATCGCCGGGATGGCTATCAGTATGAATGGCAGGGCCAGGACAAATCCAAATACGACCTGGATTACGAACAGGATCAACGCCATGACCAGCACTGGTCCCAGGTTGAGACGGACAACTTCCCAGCCGCGTCCCAGGCTGTCGGCAATGCCGCGGTCCTCGGCGATAATGGAGATGATGGCCTGCTCGAGCACCAAGTTGATCAGGATAATGATTGGAATGAGAATGGGCACCAGGCAGCAAAGGCAGAGAAGCCCGATACCGGCGGTCAGTGCGGCAAATCCAATCGCCGGGATGAGCAGCAAGAGGACGAGAACAAACGTGGTGAACCAGACCAGTAGCAATAGCAGGAAGACGCGCCAGAAATAAGGCGTACTCTCTGTCCATAATTCCGCAAAGCCAAGATGTTCGGCTCCTTCATCGGCTTTGAGCGTTCCCTTGATCAGGCCAATACGGCCGATCGTGCCAATCACGAGGAACAGAATCCATAAGATACAGAAGAAGAGCAGCAGACCTGCCACAATGCCAATCAATAGGCCGGTATTGTGGGAGAGTTGCGTAAAGAAACGCTGAATTTCCGGGGGCAGGTTCACGCTGCCAGGGTTATTCCCGGAGTAGTTGTAGTTAAACCTGCTGTTTCCTCCACCCCCGCCGCCGCTGGCGCATCCGGCCATGATGCCAAAAATCCACAGAACCTTGAACTTCCAGATGATCTGCCAGGCTTTCGTCAGGACTTCACCAAAATTGAGATTCATTCGTCATTCTCCTTGTCTTCGATGAACCGGTCGTCGTCTGCTCCCGGCAGCCGAATCCATTGATGTGCGCCGGCCCAAACCAGTAGCGGAACGCCAATGGCTGTTCCGGCCACCGAGTACGGCACTCCGGCGATGATTCCCATCACCAGTCCTTTCGCCACCGAGACGCCCCAGGTCTCCCTGGCAACATAGCGTTGGATAAACAGCGTAGCGAGGAACCCCAACACGCCAACGCCCAAACTGGTGAACAACAACACGAGCGGGTCTAGAAACTCAAAGACGTTGAAAATATTATCCAGGGCCAGAACTGCCAACGCGGCCAACGGGTGGATTGGCGGCGCTGGTACAACGGAGTGCTTCTCTTCGCTCACAGATGGCTCCTCACGCACAAGATATACGTCATTCCCATTCAATCGTCGCAGGGGGCTTGCTGGTAATATCATACACGACCCGGTTGATCCCGTGTACCTCGTTGACGATGCGGTTCGAAACCTTTGCCAGCACGTCATAGGGGATATGCGCCCAATCGGCGGTCATAAAATCGTCGGTCAGCACGGCGCGGATGGCGCAGGCTTCCTGGTAAGTACGCTGGTCGCCCATGACTCCCACCGAACGGACGGGCAGCAGCACGACGAAAGCCTGTGATGTGCCGGCGCCCTTTCCCAGGAGACCAGCGGAGGCGAGTTCCTGCCGCAGGATGGCGTCTGCCTTGCGCAATTTCTCCACGCGTTCGGGCGTCACCTCGCCCAGGCAGCGTACAGTCAAACCCGGGCCCGGGAAGGGTTGCCGCCAAACCATTTCCGTCGGCAGCCCAAGCGCTTCGCCCACCGCCCGCACCTCGTCTTTGAATAAATATCGCAAAGGCTCCACCAGTTGGAACTGCATGTCCTCCGGCAATCCGCCGACGTTGTGGTGGGTCTTGATCCGGTCGGCTTTGTTGCGATCCGGCGCAGACGATTCGACCACGTCCGGGTAGATGGTACCCTGCACCAGGAACTTGGGCTGGCCCACTTCTTTGGCTTGTTCCTCGAAAATGCGAATGAACTTTTCCCCCACGATTCCCCGCTTTTTTTCGGGGTCGGTAACGCCGGCCAGGGCCTCGAAATACGTGTCGGCAGCCTGGACGGCCAGCAGTTCTGCGCCGAGCATTTTACGGAAGGTGGCAACCACCTGCTCCGGCTCGTCCTTGCGTAGCAGCCCGGTATCCACGAAGACGGCCACCAGTTGATCGCCGATGGCTTTGTGCACCAGCGCCGCCGCCACCGATGAATCCACGCCGCCGCTGACGGCGGCCAGTACGCGCTCCTTGCCCACCTGCGCCCGGATGCGCTCCAGCGCCTCCTCGATGATCGAGGCCGGCGTCCAGTCGGGGGCGATGCCGCACACGTCGAGGACGAAACGCCGCAGGATGTCCGCGCCGCCAACGGTGTGGTTGACTTCCGGGTGAAATTGCAGGCCGTAATATTTGCGCGCCGGGTTGGCCATGGCCGCCAGGGGACTGTTGTCGCTCTTGGCCAGCGGTTGGAACCCGGGCGGAACCTGCGTGATACGGTCGCCATGCGACATCCAGGCCTGGAAGGCTTGCGCCGGGAAAAGCGCATTGGCGGCCAGCGGCTCCACGCTGGCGCGCCCGTACTCGCGCCGTGCCGACGGGTCCACTTTCCCGCCCAGAGCGTGGGTCAGGGCCTGCATCCCGTAGCAGATACCCAGGATGGGAAGACCCGTCTCCAGGATGAATTTCTGAATGTAGGGCGCGTCTGGGGCGTAAGCCGAATTCGGCCCGCCCGACAGGATGAATGCCTTGGGCTGGAGGGCCATCAGTTTTTCCTGCGGCGCATCCCAAGGGAAAAGCTCGCAATAGACGTGCGCCTCGCGCACGCGGCGGGCGATCAATTGCGCGTATTGGGAACCAAAATCGAGGACGGCGACTGAATTGTGCATGAAACTCCTTTACGGCAGGGGCGCGCTGCGACGTGCGTCGCCATCAGAAATAAGGTGAAAATGCAGATAAGGGAATTTCTGGTACCGCCCACCGTTGACGATCAAACGGTACCCTTCTTCGGCGAGATGGAATTCGTCCACGAGGCTCTGCGCCACACGGAAGACGTCCGCCAGGAAAGCGGCATCAGCCAACGGGTCGAGGGCACTCACGGCAGCGATGGCCTTCTTCGGTACCAGCAAAACATGAAACGGGTGGGTCGAAGCGGGGTGGCGAAAGGCTATCAGGGTGGTTGTCTCTCTTAAACGGTGAACCGGCAGGGCGAAGGACATCCGTCGAAATATCCAGGAAAGGAAACGCGCGCCGTACACCCCACGGAACCATAATGCAAGAAACCGAAGGCCGCTACGCCGCATGAAATGCCGAGGCTCAATCGGTGAAGACGATTTTCCCGTCGTCCATCGAGCGGATGATCGCCAGCGCCTCGACGGGGACGCCCAGCCCGGAGAGCATTTTGCGGCCTCCCTCGAAGGTCTTCTCGATCAGCGTGCCGATGCCCACCACGCTCGATCCGGCGGTTTGCGCCAGGCGGACGAGTCCCATAATAGTGGCGCCGGTGGCGAGAAAATCATCGATGATAAGAACGCGCTCGCCGGAGCTTAAGTGCTCCGGCGAGAGAATCAGCTCGACCATGCGACCTTTGGTGTGCGAGGGGGCCAGCGTCAGGTAAACCTGGTCGGGCATGGTGACGGGCTTGGTTTTGCGCGCGTACACAACGGGCAGTCCCAGGTGCATGGCCGTCATCAGCGCCGGGGCGATACCGGAAATTTCGGCGGTGAGTACTTTGGTCGGTTTCACGTCAGCAAAACGACGGGCAAACTCGCGTCCGCAGACATCCATTAAAGCCGGGTCAACCTGGTGGTTGATAAACCCGTCGACCTTGAGAATGCCATCGCCGAGGTTGTGTCCATCCCGCAGAATACGTTCTTCAAGCTCTTTCATGTGCCTCCAGAAGATTCGGAACCAGACAATCTTGTTGACTCTTGACGATCCCAAGAGAACCAACGCGTGTAAATTTTACAACGGTTGAGAAGAAGCCTCCAGGCTAAATGACAATTTGATTAATGCGCGCGAATCGTCCATACGCCTGTGTTAGAATCGAGTTCTGTTTGCAAATGCAATGAACGAATTCCCGTTACTCTTGCTTGCCTCGAACTCGCCTCGTCGGCGGCAGTTGCTGGCGCTCGGTGGTTGGATGTTCGGCGTCGATGTTGCAGATGTCGATGAGAGCGTACACCCCGGCGAGGCCCCCAAAGACTACGTGCGTCGTCTGGCCGAAGAGAAGGTGCGCACGGTGTTGCCTCGCGCACGCCATGAGCATCTCATCGTCGGCGCGGATACAACCGTGGTGATCGATGGCGAGATTTTAGGCAAACCTGCCGATCCTGACGAGGCGCGACACATGTTGCAACGTCTGCGTGGCCGCACCCACCAGGTGCATACCGGCTTGGCCGTGCTGCGCGTCAGCGACGCCAAATTGATCACCGACGTGTGCACCACCGATGTGCCTATGCGTGCCTATGAGGACGCGGAACTCGAATCCTACGTTCGTTCTGGAGATCCAATGGACAAAGCGGGGGCGTATGGCATTCAAAACCCGGATTTCCAGCCGGTGGCCCAGATGGAAGGTTGTTACGCCAGTGTGATGGGGCTGCCGCTCTGCCATCTGACGGTATTGCTGCGTCAAATGGGCGTGCCGCCCCGCGCCGACGTTCCGCGCCGTTGTCAGGCCACACTCCAATATGCATGTCCAGTTTTCCGCGCAATCCTGCGTCGGGACGATCAAAATTAGGGTGAATCCTATGAAGTTCTCTCGTATTGCGAGTTTCGTGCTGGCTATCCTTTTGCTGGCCGCTTGTGGGGAAAAGCCGGGAAGTCAGGGAAGCGTCCTCAACGATGGAGTCAAACCGACCCCCGTAGCGGTAACGACCAAAGCCCCTCCGGTGGATCAGACGATGCAAGGCTTTCTCAACGACTTGAAGGCCGATAACATCGCCGGTATGTATGCCATGACCAGCCAGGATAGCCAACAAAACATCAGCCAGGACGACTTCGTCAAGTACTACACCGACAACCTCAATCAGATGAGCTTGAAAAGCCTGGATTATCAAATTCTGGCGACCACGGTCAACCCTAATAACGCCCAGTCCACCTTCCGCATCACGTATCACACCAGCCTGGTTGGCGACCTGCAACGCGACATCACCGCCAATCTCAAATTGGAAAACGGCCAATGGAAGGTTGTCTGGGACAGTGGCTTGATTCTGCCCGAACTGCATGGCGGCAACCACCTCTCCATGGACTACGACGTTCCCGATCGCGGCCTCATTTACGACCGCAACAATGACCCCATCGTCACCAACACGGATGCCTACGCCATCGGCGTCGTTCCCGGCCAGATCAACAACAAAACCGAAGGCCTGCTGCTCAACGAACTGTCCCGCCTGACCGGTTTCTATCCCGGCGTCATTTCCGGCATGTATGCCGATGCCGGCCCCGACTGGTACGTCCCGATTGGCGAAGTCACATCAGACCAGATGCGTGGTTACTATAACCTGCTTACCGGGCTGGGCGGCGTGGTCCTGAACAAATACACTACGCGCTACTACCTGGACGATGGCATTGCTCCCCAAGCCGTAGGCTATACCTCCGCGCTCCAACCGGACGAAGTGAACGACTATCTGCGCCAGGGATATTCCATCGCGGCCCGCATTGGCCGCATCGGTGTGGAAAAATGGGGCGAGAAATACCTGGATGGAAAAACCGGCGGCACGCTCTACGTCGTCAGTTCGGATGGCTCGATTGTCTCCTACATCGGCAAGAGCGACGCGCAACAGGCCGACTCCATCTACCTGACCATCGATACCAGTCTGCAAACCCAGGCGCAGCAAGCCCTGGTGGGCTTCCGTGGCGCAATCGTCGTGATCGAGCGGAATACCGGGCGTGTGCTGGCGATGGTCTCCTCGCCGGGCTTCGACCCCAACCTGTTCGACCCGAACAACTACAACAGTTCCAGCGGCCTGACAAACCTGCTCAACGACCAGAGCCACCCCTTACTCAACCGGGCCACCCAAGGCCAGTTCCCATTGGGCTCTGTGTTCAAAGTGATTACCTTCTCGGCGGCGTTGGAAAGTGGTACCTATACCCCCGATACGAGCTACGACTGTGGCTATCATTTTACTGAACTGCCCGATCGCGTGCTTAACGACTGGACCTGGGATTATTACCAGAACGAACTGGCCGCCGGCGACCCGCCGCCGTATACGCAGCCATCCGGGAAGCTGACCCTGGTTCAGGGCCTGATGCGTTCCTGCGACCCGTATTTCTGGCACATTGGCAAAGACCTGTTCGACCAGGGCCGCGTGACCGCCGTCTCTGACATGGCGCGCGGTTTTGGCCTGGGCCAGGCGACCGGCATCGACGAAGTAGAGGAGGTCAGCGGGAATATTCCCAACCCGGCCAACGACCTCGACGCCGTCAACGAGGCTATCGGCCAGGGCACCGTGCAGGTGACACCGCTCCAGGTGGCACGCTTTATGGCCGCCGTCGGTAACGGAGGCACCCTCTACCGTCCCCAGATCGTCGAGAAAATCGTCGACCCGGCGGGCAATGAGGTGCAAACCTTCAAGCCAGACGCGCAGGGCGTCCTTCCGATCAAGTCCAGCACCCTCGATGCTTTGCGCCAGGGGCTCTATGCTGTCGTCCACGACCCGCGCGGCACCGCCTATTTCCGTTTTCTAAATATCAAAATCCCCATTTATGGCAAAACCGGCACGGCCGAATCGGGGTCGGGATTGCCGCACTCCTGGTTTGCCGGTTACACCGATGCCAATAACCCCGATAAACCTGACATCGCCATCGCCGTCCTCGCCGAGAATGCCGGAGAGGGCTCCGATTACGCCGCCCCCATCTTCAAGCGCGTGGTCGAAATCTATTTCGACGGCCATCCCGTCAGCCCGTATTGGTGGGAGTCGAACATCGGAATCACGCGCACGCCCACCTCGCCGGTCACGCCGACGCCCAACAAGAAGAAATAGCCCCGCTGAACGCCATGAGATTCAACTCTCTGGATATTGATGTGGTCGAGGGGATTGGTGGGGATGGCTGACCCGACTCAGTTTTCCGGCCTGATCATCCGCGCCCAATCGGGCTTCTTCACCGTCCGTAGCGATACGAGCGGACTCCCCGTCACCTGCCAGCTCCGTGGACGGCTGAAACAGGGTCCCCGCCTGGGCGACATCGCCGCCATCGGCGATCATGTCCAGTGTACGCAACTGCCTGACGGCAGCGGTACCGTCGAAATCATTTTGCCGAGAAAGTCGGAGATCGTGCGTCTCGACCCGCGGCCTCAGGGGGAGTATCGCCAGATTCTGCTGACCAACGCCGACCAGGCTGTCTTCGTCTTTGCCTGTGCCCACCCAGAACCGAAGCTGCGTATGCTCGACCGTTTCCTGGTCATCGCCGAGAAACAGGGGGTTCCAGCGGTGATTGTCGCTAACAAGGTCGACCTGGCGGGGCGGGAAAACGCCGAGGAGACTTTTGGCGTTTACCCGTCGCTGGGCTACCCTGTTCTCTATACATCGGCGAAACAAGCGATCGGGTTGGACGAACTTCGTGCTACTTTGGCGGGGAAGCTATCGGCGCTGGCCGGGCCGTCGGGGGTGGGCAAGTCCAGTCTGATGAATGCCATCCAGCCGGGGTTGAGGATTGCCGTTGGGGAAGTCAGCGGGGCCATGAACAAGGGCCGCCACACCACCAATTTCCGTCAATTGCATGCCCTGGATGGCGGAGGTTGGGTGGCCGATTCGCCAGGGTGGAAGTCATTGGCGTTGTGGGATACCAAGCCCGAAGAGATCGATGCGTATTTCCCCGAATTGCGCAATCTGGTGGCCGAATGCCAGTTCAGCGATTGCAGCCATACCCATGAACCGGGTTGCGCGGTGACAGTCGCGGTCGAAAGCGGCGCAGTGTGCCGTGAACGCTATGAGTCTTACCTGCGGCTGAAAGCCGGGCAGGAATAGATTTTATTTTTGTCGGGTCAAAAACAACTTTTTGAGTTCTGCCCCCATCGCACAAGCGATCATTGTTTTTACGGTTGCCAGGCCGGATCGAAGTCGAGCGACGGGGAAATCGTCAGGCGCTGAGTCCTTCCATCCTTGAGGTTATAGAGATAGATATCCTGGTTTTTGCTGTCGGAAGTCTCGTAAGCAATCCAGTTCCCGTCCGGCGAAAAATGAACGTCCTGCACTGGGGGAGTTAAATTGATACGCTTGGCACTATGTGCTTCCATTGAGTATTGGAATAACACGGATGGTGAAAGTGTATTGCTGTTACTGTACTCACTATACAAGATCGACTTACCATCTGGAGACCAAATCGGCAATATGTCGTTGACGCCTCCGCCAGAGCGAATCAACTGTACTTGGTTGGAGCCGTCTGCGTTCATCAGCCAAATCTGGTAAAGGCCAAAGCGGCGCACCGTGTAGATAATTTGGGCGCCATCCGGCGACCAACGTGGTTGCCGCGCCTGGATGTTGCCTGTGGGACTCGTCAGCGCTGTCACGTTGGATGAATTAAGATCAATCACGTAGACCTGGGGAGAACCATCCCGGACGGACGTGAACGCGATGTGGATGCCGTCTGGCGACCAGGCTGGCTCAAAGTCCCCGCCGCGCACCGTCGGAAGAGCGGTCACATTTCCTGTATCAACGTCAAAGATGAACAGGCTACTGTTGGTGTAAATATCGCTTTTGTCCTGGCAGGGCGATACGTAGACCAGTTTTTTGCCATCTGGCGACCAGGCTGGCTCGCAGGCCCCATTTTGATCGTGGATCAAGATATTGACCTTGGAACCGCTTGGGTCCGTGACGTAGATTTCGGGGGTCTTCTCCCGAGTGGACGCAAAGGCGATCAGGTTGCTGCCGCCCAAAGGAGTAGCGGACGGTTCGGCGCCAGAGCCCGATGCCACCGTTGCCGTGGGACTTCCTTTCGCCGGAGATGTTTCGGTTGCGGGTGGAGTTTGCGTTGGCTGGACGGTAGACGTTGCTGTCGCTGTGGGAGGAATGGCAGTGGCAGATGGGGTATTCTCAGGCGTAGGCGTCTCCATGATCACAATCGGTGCAGGAGTTGGGGCTGACTGAGAGACCAGCGCCAGGGCCGTCGACAGCAGGTCGGGACGCCAATAATACAAACCACCCACCGCAATTACGATTAACAGTAAAAACCAGAAAAAACAACCGAGACGACTCCTGCGCTTCTTGACTTTCGGGGCCGGTGCTGATTCTTCGGGTTCTTCCGTTTCTTGCGGCTCTTGTGATTCTTGTAGCTTCTGTTTGGGTGAGGTTGTGTCTTTGCCCGTCTTTGAAACCGGCTGGCTCTCCTCGATTTTTTCTTCCTCTTGCCCCAGAAGCGCACGCTTAAATTCATCTGCCGTTTGGTAACGGTTGGCAGGTTGCGTTTCGAGCGCCTTCTCGATTACAGCGGCTATATGTTCCGATACTTTTGAATTCCGTTTGCGGAGCGGGGTAAGTTGCAATCCGTCCATCACACGCATCAGGCTGTCTTCAGGAATAAAACCAGATAAACCTGCATAAAGCGTGGCACCCAGAGAATAGATGTCGGTACGGGCGTCAGTGCGAGCCGAGCCATATTGTTCAGGCGGGGAGTAGCCGGGAGTCATTGCGCGGGCTCCCGTCATGGTGGCTTCGTTTTCCCAGCCCATTTTTGCCAGGCCAAAATCTACAAGATAAATATTGTCTTCGGGGGCTATGCGGATGTTGCCCGGTTTGATGTCACGATGCAGAATGGGAGGCTTGCGGGAATGCAGATAGCTCAACGCCTCGCAGACCGCCACGCCGATCTGAATGGCTTCTTCTTCTGAGATCGACCCATTTTTTTCCATGCGCTGGCGTAAGTCGTCCCCCTCGATGAAGTCCATAACGAGGTATTGTCCTTGCCCTTCGATGACGAAGTGATCGGTCACACGCGGCAGATTTGGGTGCCGCAAACCAGCCAGGATGACGGCTTCCATCCTGAACTGGCGTGCATAATCATCCGTCACGAATAAGTTCTCTTTGACGGCTACATCAACACCCAGGCTCTCGTCTATTGCCCGGTATACCGCTCCCATTCCGCCCCGTCCAAGAATCTCAACGATGCGGTAGCGGTCGTGTAAGAAATCACCCTGACCCAGTGTCATAGCAAATTGAATTCTGCAAGAATAACAGCACAACAGGTCTTTGGGAACATCATGATGGCGTGGATTATGGGTGTCTGAGCAATGCAAAGCGCTGCTCACACATCCACATCTACCGGCCTCCATGAATCTTCCAAAGAGCCAGAGAGATTATATCAAAACAAAACCTCCCTGCGGGGAGGTTTATCCTTAGGGATTTGAAGGTTTCGAATCAGGCCGCCATACCGGGTCGAAGTCGAGACCAGGGTCGGTGGTCAGACGCTGACGGCTGGCGCCCGTAACGGTCTCGATGTAAATATCCTGGTTGTGGGTATCATCCGGCCAACTCTCAAAAGCGAGCCAAAACCCATCGGGCGAGAAGCTGACATCTACCACGGGCAATGGCTGGATCGGCGCTCGAATCGCCTGCTTGGTCAGACGGTCTTCATAACGGATACGCATCAGCCAGGGGGGGGCCGTCCCGTCGGAAGTGGTTTCGTCAAATACGATATATTGCCCGTCTGGTGACCAGGCCGGTAGAAAATCGGCCAGGGTATTGCCGCTCGTTACCAGTTGTTCGTTCGGCTTTGGAATGGTCGCGCTGCCGTCCGTCGTCACCCAGATTTGGGTGACGCCCAGGCGTTTGAGGGCATAGGCAATCTGCGTTCCATAGGGATTCCAGGCGGGCATGCGCGCAGCCGTCGCACCGGAAATATTCTGTGCGTTTGTCAGACGTGTTACCAGCTTAGTATCCAGGTCGATCATGTAAATGTCAGGATTCGGGCCGCCGCGCAACGAGGTAAAGGCAATGTGCTTGCCGTCCGGCGACCAGGCCGGTTCGAAGTCGCCTCCCAACGTGGTGGGAAGGGCCGTTCTGCCCGTGCCATCGACGTTGATAATGTACAGGCTGGAGTTGTCGTACATGTCCTGTTTTGTATGGCAGGGAGAGACGTAAACAATTTGTTGGCCGCCTGGCGACCAGTCTGGTTGGCAGGCGCCATCCTGTTCGTTCGTTACCGGATGAATGTTGCTCCCGTCGGAGTTCATGATATACACCTGTGGAACGCCAGTGCGATTCGAGGCAAACGCGAGTTGCCCGGCGCCGCCGCCCAGTGGGGTCGCGGTTGCTGTAGGAGTCGGAGCGGGAGTATCTGTAGGGGGAATTACGACGGGGAGTGGCGTACTGGTCGCATTGCCGCCAGAGGGAGGAATGGCAACCACCGGCTCGGTTAAGGCAACCGGACTGGTGGGTGCGAAGCCAGGCGGCAGGATGGCTGCCATGGCGCTGTGAAAATTCGGATTGGTGTTCCACAAAAACCAGGAGGCCAGCACCAAGACCAGTAAAGTCGCAAGGACCCCTGCCGAGGAAAGGCGGCGGGTACGACGGCGTAACCGTTTGGTCGTCGAGGTTAGCACATCGACCAGGGCTTGGACCGGCGTTGTGCCGTGCGCCGGTTCTTCTTCGTCTTCTTCGGTTTCAGGCGGAGGGGCGACGCTGATGTTGAGGTCGAGTTCGGTGAAACGTTGAGTTTTAGAACTGGAATTGAGTAATGCCCGGCGAAAGTCATCGGCTTTCTGGAAGCGGTCGTCAGGGTAGGCTTCCATCGCCTTTTCGATCGCAGCGGCCAGGCGGCGTGAAATCTTTGGATTATGTTTGCGCAAGGGGGTCAACTGGACGTTGTCCATGACTCGCGCCAGCCCGTCTTCGGGAATCACACCCGTCAGCGCGGCGTAAAGCGTGGCGCCCAGTGAGTAAATGTCAGAGCGGGGATCCGTTCGGGCGGTGCCATATTGCTCCGGAGGGGAATAGCCGGGAGTCATTGCCCGGGCGCCGGTCGTCGTGGTCTGGCTTCCTTGCACGAGCTTGGCAAGGCCAAAGTCCACCAGAAAGACATGACCATCTGGCGTGATCTTGACGTTCCCCGGTTTGATATCACGGTGCAAAACAGGCGGTTTGCGCGTGTGGAGGTGGGCCAACGCATCACAGATGGCCGCGCCAATTAGAATGGCGTCCTCTTCTGAAATGGTCATTTGGCGTTCCATACGCTGTCGTAAATCTTCCCCCTCAATATAGTCCATTACGAGATATTGCCCCCGCTCCGCCACTACGAAGTGATCGGTGACACGTGGCAGGTTGGGATGTCGCAGGCTGGCAAGAATCACGGCCTCGAGTCGGAACTGACGGGAGTATTCGTCTGTGGTAAACAGGTTTTCTTTGACGGCAACTTCTACACCAAGGTTTTCGTCCATGGCGCGATAAACAGATCCCATGCCCCCTTGGCCTAGGATGTCAACAATACGGTATCGCCCGTTTAACAGTGTTCCTTGTTCGAGGGTCATTGATCGCTTTGCGCAATTTGGGAAATAAGGACTTTTAAGCCTCTGGAAATTGGCATGACAAATTGTATTTGTGTTGGTATATCTGGAAATTCACTGCTTATATACCGACACAAATATCCATGGTTACAGGGAATCCCAAAGTGTTGAAACTCTTTTCATTATATCAAAGGATGATTATATTCTTTTTCCAACCGACAAATTTCTTAGGCGGTAGCATTATCATGTTGTTAACATTATCCTGGCTCTCTGGAAGACGCCAGGATGAAGCGCTCCATATCAACACTCAATCTCGTTGATTTTGAAAGGGTCTGAGTCGGCGAATAGTACGATAGAATAATAGGGCACGGTTCAGATGTGAGAAAAAGCACCTTTACAAATTAGAGACAGGTAGCCACTGAACGGATAAGATTAAGTTGTTGTACAAAACTTATCAGACAAGAGGCTACCTGCGATGACAGTTTA
>JBJKRF010000114.1:0-2718 GCA_046704785.1 Anaerolineales bacterium
CATTCTGCCTTTGAAGAAAACAAAAATCTGCACGAAAAGTTCTAAATAGTTGTCAAAAAGACTGTTTTTCACGCATACACAGTATTCCCAATTTGTCAAACACCAGTTAGCGGAAAGTAAAGTAAAAGCAAGTAGTTACAAGATTCACCTGCTTAACACTAATTCAGAACTCATTACCTGCCGTCGTCCTCGTCCCAGTAAGCTTTCATCAGCGCGTGCGACCAGTCGGGCTGGCGCAGCGCTCCGCGGGGCAGGAACTCGGCCATCACAGGTTTGATGTCCAGCACGGGCGTGCCGTCCAGTGCATCCAGGCCGCTGACGTGGAGATGCCGTCCATCCACTTTGAGCACCGAGACGACGGTCAGCCCCAGGCGGTTGGGACGGTTCTTGCCGCGCTGGGCGAAAATGCCCACGGCGGGCCAGTCCGGGTTGTTGCGCGGGTGGCGCGCGCCGGAGACGATCTTGCTTTCTGTTACCTGATCGAAGTGGAAGATAATCTCGGCGTGCGAGAACGTATCCAGCCCTTGCAGGCTCTCGGCTGTGTAGGGCGCGACCAACTCGATGATAGAGACCAGCCCCCCGCTCCAATGATCGTCTACGGGCAGACTGCGCTTGTTGTGGACGATTCCAATCGGCTGGAGGTTGATCGCTGTGTCCATCATTCCTCCTGCGTATCCTCATCTTGGAGCTTGCCGCTCTGGTACTCATCCAGCCAGGCCAGGGCCTTGTCAAAAGAAGTATCGGGGACGCAGATTTGCACCTTCGACATCGGCCCGACCGTGACGGCGAAGCCAAAATGGACAGCGCCCTCCTGGAAAATCTCGCAGGGGATGCCCTGCGCTTCGAGCGCGTTCTTGACAATTTCAGCTTCCAGGCGGTCGTACACTTCGAGCAATGTTTTCCAGGTTGGGTTTGGCATGGTGGTTATCTCCAGAAAAGGATGAACAACAGGGTGAACAGGCTGCTGACGACGAGTTGGCGTAGGCCAATGGCGGTCGGCTTCGCACCCGTTGCCGGGTGGTCGATGCCCCAGAGCGTTTCCAGCCACTGGAGCAGGTACGGGACGAAAATCCAGGGCGGCAAGAACTCCACGCGCGGGCCAAGCAGCACGGTCATCAGGAAGTTGAGCGAGGTGAAGACGTAGGCTTGCCAGCCGGCGAGAAAGCGCGCATAACGGTTTGGCGTGGATTTCCACGTGCGTTGCTCCAGCCGTAGGTACGCGTAGATGATGGAGGCCGCAGATTGGAGCCAGACCAAAATCCACAGAATCCAGCCTTGCGGGTCGTAAGTTCCTGCGCCGACCCACAGCGCGGCTGGCGCTGCCAGCGCCAGTACCCCCGTCGCCAAGATTTCTACGCCGGCTTGACGGCGTTCGGCGCGTCGACTGACCAACCACAAGTGCCAGGCAAAGATCGGCGCGCCGGGCACGGCCAGCCAGAGTACGAAGGCAAATCCCAGAGTCGCCAGCGCGGCGGCTGCCAGGCAGGCGACCGAGCCGTAAGTGACGATCCAAAAGCGCGCTGCCGGCAGGTCGTTCCGCGAGCGGCGTCCCGCGTATACTTTGATGGCGATGGTCAGCGGCTGGCGTAACAGAAAGGCAGCAAACACAGCCACGACCAGCGCAAGCGAAGCCGGGATGAAGCGGCCTCCCGCGAACAGGCCAATCAATAAGGGGCTGAGCAGGAAGACCCATGAACCATGATCCTGCGGCAGGGCAATATAGCGGCGGAAGAGTGACGGGCGGGCTTTCACGGGAGGTTTATTATACCCATCACGGGTGAAAATTGCGTTTTTTCCCGGAGGATGCCGGGATGGTGCATCGAGCAGGAACGCGCAACGTCGTGTCCTTTGGGCGTTTTCACCCGCGGGCATAATATAAGTCAGACCGCGGGGTGTGGGAGCGTTATCGATGTGTCATAAATTTTGTGTTACAAATCTATGACATGTGACAAATTACAGGAAACGGCTTTTCTTTGTATCATAAGGGACGATGATGCCGTTTAGTAAAGATGCCCTTTCGATTGATATTGGCAATCGTTTGCGCCAGTTGCGTGAGGCGCGCGAAATCTCGATCCGTGCGCTGGGCCAGATGAGTGGGCTTTCGGCCAACGCGCTGAGTATGATCGAGCGCGGGCGCTCCTCGCCGTGTGTCAGTACGCTTTATCGGCTGGCCGATGCGTTGGATGTGCCGGTGACGGAGTTCTTCAGTCCGCAGCCCGCTCACAATGACCTTGTTTTCATCAAGGCCAATGAGCGTAGCCGCCTGCCTTTTTTGCGAGGCCTGTGGGAGGGCCTGGGTGGGGAACAGTTCGGCGGGCAGATTATGCCGTTTATGTTGACTCTGGAAAACGGCGCGACCAGTGGGCCGCTGAACATGATCCACAGCGGGCACGAGTTCGTTTTTTGCGTCCGTGGCTGCCTGGAATACCTGGTGGAGAATCAGACGTATCTTTTGGAGGCCGGTGATGCGCTGTTGTTCGCTGCGCAGTTGAAACATCGTTGGCGGAATCCCGGCGCGACGGTGACGAATGCCCTGGTGGTCATCAGCGGCTATGCAGCGGGAGAGCATCCCATGTCGATTCACATGGAAGGCGCTTCGGAACCGAAATCAGAACAGGCGTAACAGATAAATCTACGCCTACCATTGTAGCAACGAATTGCAAATCAAAAGTGGGGCTGGCGTTAGGCATCCGCACTTTTTTGGTGCAAAACAGCGCC
>JBJKRF010000115.1:0-7183 GCA_046704785.1 Anaerolineales bacterium
TGTTCCTCAAGTCGCAAGTTTGCCTCCAGCTTCCTCCAGACCTTGCCTCGCGACAACGCCCTTGCTCTTGGCTAATGGTTGGCGCAATCAGCCTCCATAAGGGTCTCTCACCCTCTAGTCAACGCCCATGCTGGGCGCACCAAAGCAAAACGGGACTGTGCACAGTCCCGTTTTGGTGAATTTAGCAATTCGATTCTCTATCGGCGGACGCTCAACACTACACCGTTTTGTGACGGGTCGTGGAGCAGCCAGCCTTCGTCCGTCTGGCTCGCAGGCGCGTTCGATTTGTCGATGCGCGCGAGCACTTCATCCAGCGCGTTCTGGTTCGGCAGTTCCACGGTGAAGTAACGCAGGCCCAAGGCATCGGGCGGCGGGGACGGCGCGCCCTCGCCCTGCCAGGTGTTCAAGCCAATATGGTGATGATAACCGCCCGCAGAGACAAATGCGGCCCGCATGGACTTTGCATTTCCCATCACGTCGAAGCCGATGATCCCGTGATAGAAATCCACGGCTTCGTCCACATCACGCACATGCAAATGGACGTGGCCGATACGCGTTTCTTTGGGAGCGGGCGCGTCCAGGCGGTCGTCGTCGCTGAGGTGGCCGAACAGAGCCTCCACATCCAAAGACTCCCGCCCGTTGCTCAGCGTGCCGTCTGCCCGCCGGGCGATATACTCCCCGTTTTCCATGCCCATCCAGCCATCCTCGGGCGATTCGGTGTATAGCTCGATGCCATTTCCTTCGGGGTCATCAAGGTACGTAGTCTTGGTCATGATGTGGTCGGTGGGGTAGTTCGGATATTTCAACGCAAACAGACGCGCCATGGCGCGTGCCAGTTCACGCCGGTTGTGAAACAAGACGGCGAAGTGATACAGACCCGTCACGCGACGATATCTTCGGCTGTGTGGCTCCTCCACCAAACGGAGCAGGTCCGCACCGCCCGCACCCAACCCGACCCGATTCCCTTCACGCCAATGTTGGACGAATCCCAGCACCTGTTGATAGAAAGCAACCTGACGATCGAGGTTGGCAACGCGCAGGGAGACGTATCCGATCAGCGTGGCAGGATGAATCGCGGCTGCTTTGTTCAAAGACCGGTTTGGAAGCATCCGTAAACAGCCTCCTATAGAACGGTCGGCAACACCAGCGCGATCAGTGTAAGCGGGAGCGCCACCAGGATCGTTTTCAACTGGACACGGCGCGCCTGCCGTTTGACCTGCGCCAGTTCGTCCGCATCGCCTATCTTCTCCATATGGTCGCCTAATTTACGCGAGTCAATAGCAGCCAGGGCAACGCAAGTTTTATCGTGCCACTGGAAAAACCCGGTGCCTGCGCCAAAAAGAAGCGGCAGCAGAATCAGCCGCCACCAGCGACTCGCGCCGCTTGCCATCAACACGCCCAAAAGGACAAGGCTGACCACCAACGCAAACACGCCAAACGCCAGGCGTTTGCGCCGTTCACTGGTGCTGATGTTGGCAATACAGACTTCTCCAAGGACAGGGGTTTGAGGTTCAACTGACATACAAGGCTCCTTTTGAACTAACCGATAAACGTTCTTGCGCCGTTGCGCGTTTACCATTTTGTCACGCAAGCAACGCGAATTCCAGCTTCTCTTTGACATGAAGCATTGTAATCCGATTCGGATGGAATTCGCGGTTGGTGATCAATATTTTGTTCACGCCGGTTTGACAATCATCGATTTGGGACTTCGGGATTTGCCATCCGAGAAAACCAGCCGCCTTTCAGTTTGAAAGGCGGCTTTAGGAAGCTTGTTCAGGCAATCCCAAGAAGTGACGAGGCCTTTTTTGGGAAAAGCGTCGTCAAGAGCAGGCGCACCTCGTCGTTTTCCCAGTTGCAATCAGGATAGGCCCGTTCGAGTTCGTCCAGGGAGTGATGACCAAAGACCAGGTGCAGGAAGGTCTGGTCGGGGAAGGTCGCGTCGCCATATTTTGCCGGCGAGGGCCTCCAGGCTTCGACCTTACTCAATTTACCGTGATCAAAGCGCAGGTGCAGTCCATCCCGATAAAAACCGATATCGAGCATGCCACTATAGCCAGGGATGTACGACTCAGCAAGGCGGCGCTCCATAACAGGCACAATCCGCTGCAGGAAAGCCGGCAGGTCGGGTACGCGCAAGTACCAGGCATAATCATTCCGCACAAAGGGCAGATGCTCGGGAAAAACTTCATAAACCGGGTGCGAGGTGCCGTGCCAGAAGCCGAAGGCCTGCAAACGTTTGCCTTCCTTGCGGGCGATTTTCTGGCCTGTTTTCCATAAAGAACGGATGACGCTCGGCGTGACATCCAACCATGAAGTTCCCGGCAGGATTTCGTACATGGTCGCCACGAACAGGTTCTTGCCCCATACGAACCAGGGATGAGCCAGGAAGCCCACCGGCTCGCTGCTCTGTGCATCTTCGACAATGAGCAATTCGTAACGGTTGAGGTTACGCTCACTTTGACGGTTCAATTCGTAACGCCAGATAGCCAGATCGCGCACAGCGGAAATCAAGGAACGTTTCTGGGCCTCCCCATACAGTCGATGAACAAAGCCCAGGTCGGCTTCCCTGGCGGGGCGGATACGATAAAGTTCTTTTTCACCATTGGGCAGGAGCGGGATATGCGGCACAAAACCAACACGCCCGCCCCCCAATTCCAGGGCCATTTCGTAACCGAACTGGCGATAAAAGTAAGGGATGCCGGTGATCGCCTGAACCAGGTGGCCGCGTTCCTCGCTCCAGCGGTGGACTTCTTCGAATTGAGCCCGAACCAGGCCTTTGTTGCGAAACTCCGGCAGGGTGCCGACCAGTTCAGGACGTCCAACACCGAATTCGACCCCTTCATACGACCAGGTTTGCGAGATCAGATTCATCGACGAGACGATCCGCCCCGTCGACGCTTCCTCGACAATGGTGAAATCGTCGACGCTCATGGTGGGGTGCGGACGGGTAAGCAGGTCGCGCGTCCAGACGCCAATACGGTCGTCCGGTTTGTTCCAGCCGGCATCGCTATGAATATGCGCGTTGAAATTGCTTAATCTATCGGCGTCTTCCGATGTGGAACGGCGCAGAATCAATCCATCCCCCAGGTCCTTTAATATTGCGACCTCGCGCTGGGATGTCAACATGTTTATTCTCCAGCTCCAATCGCAAGGCGACGGAGTAAATCAATCGATCCAATTGTGGATTTCGGCGATGGCTTCTTCCGACCCGTGAAACACAAATCCATGCATACCAAGCGCATTCGCGCCCTGGATGTTGGCGGGCATATCGTCGAAAAAGATGGTCTCCTCAGGACGCACGCCCAAGGCCTGCAAAGCATACTCGTAAATTTGCGGGTCGGGCTTGGCGAAACCGACTTCCGCCGAAATGGTAAGGCTGTCGAAGGCGTTATCGATGCCCTCACTGCAGGCCCACGCACGCAGGCCATCCCAGGCATTGCTGATGAGGCCGGTCTTGAGTCGCGGGCGCAGCGCATTCACAAAGTCCAGCAGAGGCCGGTCGATCACGTCGCCGCCGAAAAACGTCTCGTAAACGCGCTCCTTTTCGCTTTCTGGCAAATGCAAACTTTGTAGAACGCTTTGCCAGTGGGCTTCCTCGCTGATCGCGCCCACCGAAGCCTGAGACGCTGTTTCGCTGCCGAAGACGACAGCCTCGAGGCCACGATAGCCCAGACCCACGCTTTGCGCCAACTGCGTGCGCGGCGTGCGATCTTCGGTGCGAACGAGTACACCGCCCAAATCAAAATAGACGGCGCGGATGCTCATTTCTTCTTGACCGTGGCCTTCTTCGTTTCATCAGCCGTCTTCTCTGCCGTTGCGTTCTTAGCTGGTTTCGCTTCGGGCTCTGGCTGCGCCTCGGCAGACTTTTCGAACGCCGCAAGCGCCTCTTCCCAACCGGGGAAAGCGTGCTCCAGGCGCTCACGCGGAATCTGATTCGTACGTCGGCAGCGCGGACAATGAGCGTCGTAGTGACGCAGGCCCTCGGCTTGCAGCGTCTGCAAGGCCAACAGCATTTCAGTACGGCCAATGGCAAAGGGTGTTTGGCAATATGAACAGCGCAGATTCATGGAACCTCCTTTTGTCGATACAGGTTGAGTATACGCCCATTCTATGTTTTCGGCCCCGATTTTGGGACAGCCCTTTGGGGCTTCCCGTGACAAGAGAATCGATGCGGGGATCGGAACTCTATTTCGATGGCTCGCGGGCTTGCTCCGCCGGAACATACCCGTTCAAGCGAAGCCATTCGCTCTTGAGCGCACCCATGTACAGCACATCGTAGCGTTTACCGTCACGTCGGATGACCTGCCGTGCACAGCCCTCTGAGCGGAAGCCGGCTTTTTCATAGGATTTGACCGCACGCGAATTGTACGCAAAAACCGACAACGACACGCGATGACGGTTCAACTCCGTAAACGCAAACCGCAATACCAGTTTCATGGCGTCTGTGCCGTAGCCCTTGCCCCAATACGCGCGCTCGCCCAGGCCGATGCCTACCCAGGCATTCCCGTAGATTGTCAAGCCACCCAAATCGACGAAACCGATCAAGCGATCCTCCTCTAACGTGCGGACGCCGAACAGGTACGTCTCCGTCGAACTCTTTTCCAGTTCTTTTTCCAGCAACTCTTTAAGCGCTTTCGGCGAGTACAGGTGGGCGGGGTCGAGGTCCAACAGGCGGTCATACTCCGAATCGTGCCCCCACTTCGACCAGTACTCTGCGTGCGTTTCAGCGTCCTCCGCCGTCAGACGAACGAGACTGCCGCGAAAAATATCGGTTTCCATTCACTTTTCCTCCACCTTCTGACCACTCCATTCGTGCCGGAGCAAACCGAAAGACAGCGCATCCCAGCGACGACCTTCACGCTCGATAGACTCCCGCTGGCGAATCTCTTCCATGAAGCCAAACTTGCGGGCCAGATGAATCGCAGCCAGGTTATATTCCGGGAGGATGGCCATCAGCCGGTACAGATTCAACTCGTCGAAAGCAAAACGCAAAAGGAGGGCCAGAGCGTCCGCCCCGTAGCCTTTCTTCTGCTCCGAAGGGCCGATCACGAACTGAAGCATTCCCACTCCCGACGGCCAGTTGATCCAATAGATTTTGGCGCAGCCCACGAGGCGCTCATCCTGCAACGGACGAATGTGGAAATAGAAAATGTTCTTCTCGCTCTCCACTGATTTTTCGATCTTTTCGAGCTGTTTGCGTACCTGCGGCGGAGAGAGCAGTTGCACCGGCTTGACATTCAATGCGCGCAGGAAGGCGCTTTGCTGCGTCCAAACGGAGATCGTCTCGGGGTCCTTGTCATATTCGATTCGCGTCAGGCGCACCAGGCGCCCCGTGTAAAGCGAAGTTGCCAATTCCATAATTTCTCCTTAGAGGTCTCCAAAAAGAAAAACGGTCATAGAGATGCTTCCATGGCCGTAGAGACAAAAAAAGGCCACGGGGCGAGAGTGCGCCGTGGCCTACAGGGCGGGGAAAAGGCTAACGAGGAGCAGGCGCACTCCAAGGGTCGACAGCAACGCTGCCAGCAGTAAGGACAATCAAAACCCAGTTATCGATGCGTACCATATCGTGCGCCTCCTTTCGGTAAATTTGACAGGCGGAGTGTATCATGCTGAGGAAACAGCGTCAAGGGAAGCTCGAGCAAGCGACTTATTTTACGCTGGGGCTGATCAGGCCAGCAGAGAGGTCTTTCAATGTCTGTTGTGCAAGGTTCTGCTTGCCCGGACTGAAAAGATCGGTATCGACATCTGTAAAGTTCAGCGGCGAGGGGAAGGCTTGCCCGCCCTTGCCGGCAATCAAATCCGGCCAGACGACGGTGAGCGACTTCTTGAAGTCCGGCTGAAGCGTGACAACCCATCCGGCCGGGTTATCAGCAGGTGTCGTTGTGCCAATCATGGATACATTGGTGGTTGCCAAGTAATCGATCAATTCAGGAATGGCGACCTCCGGCTGAAAGAACATCGTGCTCACCTGGTTATGGATCAAATAATCGGCATAGGCAGAATACTCTGAGGGTTTGGCATCGTTGGGAATCGCGATAGAAAGCGGGTAATTAAGAAATGGCCCCGTAGCCGGGTTACACAATCCGCAATAGAATTGTTGCCCGGCCTGATATGCGTCAATGGCCGTCTGGGCATCCGGCGAATCCTTGCGGACGATGATCCCGGTGCGATAATCTTGGGTGATCATGGCAGCGATGTACCCGGCGATGAAAGCCACGTGGTCAATCGCCGTTGTCTGCGCCCCCAAGGTGCTGACATTCCCAGCGGCTTTTACACCGGGGATGTTTATCGCCAGGAACTGTGCCTGTGGCGCTGCGGCTGCCAATTGGGCGAGTCCGGGGTCGGGCGGCAGGGCGATGACCACCTTCAGGGTTGGATCGAGGTCAGCGGTGGTGAGTTTGTTGAGCACCTCGAAGCGATAACCTGCCGCTTCTGCCAGGTTGTAGACTTGCGTCTGGTAAGCTTTAGAGTCGGCGGCGTCCATGTCGGCCGGAATAACCAGAATAGCCAGCGGAGCAGGCGGCGTCGACGTGGGTCCGACCGTTGGCTCGGGCGTGGAGCTTGGCGCAGGTGTGGCAGTTGGCCCTTGCGAGCCGGGAACACCCATCGCGCAGGACGTCAAAAAGAGGAGTAGAAGCAGGAAGGTAAGTCGAAGTCGCACAGTTGTTTTCTCCAGTGACAGATTGAGTGGTATTTTAACTGATTAAGCCAAAACGAGACGGACAAAAGCTACGACTTTTCAAGTTCCCAGTGATGATATGTAGAGAGTTTTATCCTGCTGACTCCCAAGGCCAAAGCGGCGAAAATAGAGAGGCCCTCTTGCACCAGACTCATGCGCAAGAGGGCCTCTTGTGAAGAAGATGAAAACTTCTTGGCTCATGTGTGAAAAGTGTGCGAGGAATGTCACTGCGAGAAGCCACACTTTGGCGACGAAGCAGTCTCCTTCATCCATCAAAAGGTGAGATTGCTTCACTCGCAAAGAACGCTCGTTCGCAATGACATGCACACTTTCAATTGAAACCACAGAATGCGGCATTGTGTGGTTTCACAATATATATCATAGCGCGGCTTCCAGCCGCAACCAAATATAAAGAAGGTGGCCTGTCATTGTGGCATAATTCAGGATTAAAAAGCGGGAACGAAGCCCGCAACCACCTCTCTTCATGTCACGACAGGCCATGGA
>JBJKRF010000116.1:0-5398 GCA_046704785.1 Anaerolineales bacterium
TAAACTGTCATCGCAGGTAGCCTCTTGTCTGATAAGTTTTGTACAACAACTTAATCTTATCCGTTCAGTGGCTACCTGTCTCTAATTTGTAAAGGTGCTTTTTCTCACATCTGAACCGTGCCAAAAAACGCTCGCTCATCCTGGTCATCGGCTTTGCCGTGCTGATCGGCTTCCTGATGATCGCCCTGCTCAACGGCACCATCCGGCCCGCCAATGTGGTCGTCGCCAAGGTCGGCCTCGCGCCGGGCACGCTGCTCAGCGCGGACCTGCTCGAAGTGCGCTCGATCCCCGCTGGCGGTGTGCCATCGGACGCCTTCCAGGACGTCAAAGATGTCGAAGGCCAGATGCTCACCGTGGGCCGCGCGCCCGGCGACCTGATCACCCAGTCGGTGGTCGGGGAGTCGTCTGCGTCCGGCATCCCATCTCAATTGGAAGAAGGCCATGTGGCCCTGGCTGTGCGTGTGGACATAGCCTCCGGCGTGGCCAGGCTGGTGCGCGAAGGCCAGAAGACCGTCACCCTGATCGGCATGCTCGCGCCGGACGTCGTCCAGAGCGCCTTGAGCACCACCATCTCCGCCGGGCCGCAGGTGTATGATGACACAGGCGCGACTGCCCCAGGGGCTCCCACACCGAAACCGACACCGACGCCCACCCCCGCCCCAATGCAGTCGCCGATCGTGCGCATCGCCATCACCGGCATCAAAGTCCTGCTCGTGCCGCAGTCCTTCCGCTACCAGGAACTGCCGCCCGGCAGCGGCAACGACCAACTGTTCGCCTCGGCCTCCACCTCGCAGTCTGCGCAGTCCGGCAGCGTGGTCGTGCTGGACGTGCCGCTGCAGCCCGTCGAGATCAAGCCGGGATTGAAGGTCAACCCCGCCACGCTGCTCGCGGCGCTCAACGAATACGGCAAGCTGCACCTAGCCATCGAACCGGCGGATGGCGTCCAGGCCGGTGGCATCCTGACGCTCAACCTGGGCGAGATGTACCAGGCGCTGAACAAAGGCACGACTTTCAGCGACCCGGCCCAGCCCACGCAGCGGGTGCGGCCATGAGCGAACGCTTCACCGTGCTGCTGGCCGGCCTGTTCGCGCTGCGCCATACGCTGAACCTGCTCTCACGGCTGGACCGCCTGCCGCGCGAGTCGGTCTACCTGGTGCTCAACCAGGCATCCGAAGCCAGCAGCCTGACCCCGCGCGCGATCCAGTCGGAACTCTCGCAGGCGCTGGGCTGGGCGCCGCCCATCGTCGCGGTGATCGAGCACGACCCGACGGTGCTGCAGGCGCAGGAGCAGCGCGTCCCGCCCGTGCTGCGCAGTGAGAAACTGGCGTGCGGCATCCGCCAGGTGATCGGCGCGCTCTTCCCCGGCATGGAGCGAACCCTGGCCGAGAGCCAGCCCGAGTCGCGCAGTGTCTTCCGTTTGCCGAAGCTGAGACTGGGATAGGAAGAGAAAAAACTTCCACGAAGGTCACGAAGGGGCACGAAGAAAAAACATTTAAAGCTTTAAAGGTTTCCTTCGTGATCTTCGTGTTGCTTCGTGGAGAAAGGTTTTTTTATGGTCTTGAACATGTTGAACACCCAACCAGCGGACAGCGTCCTGTCCGGTGACGAACGTGACCAGCTTATTAACGAAGTGATTGACCAGATCAACGCCGAGTTCACACCTGCTGTCCTGAGCCGCCCGACGCCCGAAGAGAAGGCCAGGGTCGAGGAGCGGGTCGTGATCCTGGTCGCCGCCGCATACCGGCGCAGGAGCCTGCGTCCCGGCCCGCAGGCCGAGGGCGAACTGGCCGCCGAGATCAGCCGCAGGCTCTTGGGCTTGGGCTTCCTCGATTTACTCCTGCCCCCGGCGCGCACCGACATCTCCGAGATCGTGCTGTACTCGCGCGGCCTGCTGCAGATCATGCGCAAGGGCGAGGTGCGTTTCGAGACCGTCGCAATGCGTCCCGAAGCTGGCGAAGTCTGGCGCGTGCTGGACCGGCTGCTCGGCCCGCAGAACAAGCGCCTGGACGAAGCCAACCCGTCGGTCAACGCGCGGCTGCCCGCCAGCGAAGACAACCCCGGCGGCGGGCGCATCAAAGCCCTGCACCCGGTCATCGTCCCGCCCGGACTGATGCCCGCCGTGAACATCCGGCTGTACGAGCAGAAACCGGTGCTGCCCGAATGGCTGATCGAGCGCCGGGCGCTCTCCGCCGAGATGATGGACGAACTGCGCGACTGTATGCAACTTGGTCGCCGCAGCCTGATCTGCGGCCTGAAGATCGAAGACCCGGAAGAAATCTGGATCGACCGCGAAACGGTGCAGACGGTGGAGGCCCGCCCGCAAGCACGCGGCACCGAAGTCACACCCTACATGCTCTCGGACGGCGTGGACGACGCCATGCGCATGTCGCCGGACTATCTGGTGATCGGCGAAGTCCGCGACGGGTGCGCCGCCATGTCCTTGTTCCGCGCGCTGATGACGGGTCACTCCGGCTGCTGCACGCTGCACGCCGAAAGCCCGCGTGAGACGGCGGATAGATTAGCCGGGCTGATGGGCACGGACATGGGCGTCAACCGCGCTGCCCTGGCAACGGGCGAATTCAAGTTCTCCGCTGCCGGGGATGGCTGGCAGGTGACCAATGGCAATGGGAAACGCTACAGCGTGACCCTGACGACCTGCACCTGCCAGGACTTCATAGACCGCGGCCCGACGCTGGGACTGCGCTGCAAACACATCGAGGCGGCCCGCATCCTTTTTCCTGTTTCACCCAGCGAGCAGCCTGCAAAACCACAAGCACCGGAAAACAACATTCCGGCACAAGGAGACCACACCATGTATCTTGGGAACCTTCCCATCATCGGCCACCTGGGCCGAGACCCTGAGATGCGCTACACACCGTCGGGCAAGGCGGTCACCAACTTTTCGGTGGCCGTCAACCGGCAGTACACCGGTAGCAGCGGCGAAACTGTCAAGGAGACATACTGGTTCAAATGCACCGCCTGGGATCGACAGGCCGAGATTTGCAACCAGTACCTTCGCAAAGGCTCGAAAGTCTTCATCGAAGGACGCCTGATGGCCGACCCGTCCAGCGGCGGTCCGCGTATCTGGACCAAACAGGACGGCACACCCCAGGCCGGCTTCGAGCTGACCGTCATCACCATCAAGTTCCTCGACAGTCGCCCCGAAAGCGGCGAACCCGTCCCACCCGAAGACGACAATATTCCATTTTGACATCCCCCAACCCCACCCCGAGAAGAGGCCGCCCGCAACCCAGGCGGCCTCTTCAACATTTCAAGGAGCACACATGGACATTCTACACAATCCCCTGCGTGACGCGCTCGCGCCGGTCTCGAAGGCTACCGGGTCGGGCAGCACCCTGTCGATCCTGGCCTGCGTGGACCTGCAAGCAGCGCAGGGCGGCCTGACCGGGGACAACCTGGAAATGGTCATCCGCACCCGCATCAACGCTCGCAGCGACGCGCCGTTCTCGGCCGCCGTCCCCGCTACCGTGCTGACCAACATCATCCTGGCCAGCGACGCGGACACGGTCACGCTCGACTTCGACGAACCCGCCCTGACGGTCGAGATCGCCTCGGGCGGCGCGAAGTCGAAGATCAAGGCGCTGCCCCACGACGAGTTCCCCCTCGTACCGGACGCCGAAATCCCCCTGGGCACGCTGCCCGCGCGGGCACTCAAGAACGCGCTCAAGCGGGTGGTCATCGCCGCGTCTTTAGACGTGGCGCGCCCGGCGCTCAACGGCGTGCAGCTCGCCAAACTGGGAGACGACATCTACCTCGCCGCGGCGGACGGCTTCCGTCTGGCCGCGTACCGGCTGGAGACGCCGCTCGCATTCCCGGAGAAACACAGCAGCCTGGTCATCCCGCGCCTGCCCGTCATGAAGCTGACCCAAATCCTGCCCGATGGCGACGAGCCGGTCGGCCTGTTCGTCTCGGCGAACGCCTCGGCCATGCGCTTTGCCTGGCAGTCGGTGGACGTCTGGGCGCAGCTGGACGACGTGTCCTTCCCGGACTGGCAGCAGATCGTCCCGCCCGGCTTCAAGCACACGCTCAGCCTGCCGGGCCGCGACGCGGTCGCCGCCCTGAGCCGCGCCGACGTGTTCGCGCGCGAAGCCAACCACGTCGTCCGTTTCAAACCGGGCAACGAAGGTGGGCTGCTGATCGAGGGCGCATCCGACGAGACCGGCAGGAGCGAGACTGTCCTGGATGTGGCCATGCCCCTCCAGATCGCCTTCAACAGCGTCTTTGCCAAACAAGGCATCGAGGCCATCGGTACGGACGCGGTGCATCTGCATCTGAACGCCGCCAACGCCCCGGCCATGTTCACAAACGGAACTAATCAGTACGTCTACGTTCTCATGCCGATGGTGGACCCCGAATCGGTGGCCGCGCAAGCAGCTGCCGCGGAACAGTCCGCAGCGGCCTGACCCAAAGGAGAAGACATGAGCATCCCACGCGAAGAACGCGCCGCGCAGCTCAACGCGGCCTTACCCCACTTCACCGGCACGGAAACGTACCACCGCATCGTCTATCCCTGGCTGCGGACCCTGCCCTTCCTGCTGACGGATGGCGCGAAATACCTGGCGGACAACGCCGGCGTCATCGGCAACAGCGCCTGGTGGCTGATCGACACCGTCGCCAGCTACCAGAAAGAAAAGAAGGTCGCGGCGCAGGTTGGAAAATAAGATAGATTAAGCTATACTATAAATAGCTTTGGGGCAACCTTGTTTCCAAGGTTGCCCCTCTGGTTCAGAAAAGTAGACCCTAGTCATCAAGCAGGGAGTCTACTTGTCTCTTTGGGCCAGTAGTTTGCCATCTGGCAAAATCATGTTCAAGCACAGTCAGCCAGTTTTGCAAAACCATCCCAAAAAACAATGACGCAAGTATTTCAGCCATTATTCTCACCTCCTTTCGTTTGAAAAATTTTATGGGCTCGGAAAGTGAATGCAAATCTCTCATACACAAGTAAACAATGGCAAAACGGATGTAGGAATTAAACTCTCAGCCTGTTTTACAAGTAAGTGGGATAGTAATGATGGGTCTTTTGTTGGTACTGAAGCGCTGGTTAAAATTATCGATAGGATGCACGAATATTGATTCGTTCATAATTTCCAGTTCTTAGCTGCTCACGAAGAGTATTAGGCTTTAATTGAAGCCCTTCTGCTCAGTCTTTGAACCAGTCCGATTCAAGAAATTTTTCGACATCTGAACGTTCTTTGGGATCTTCCCAATCGTCAATTGCTTTCAACAAAATAGCGCCCATTAATCTTTCCATTTTTGGCACGGTTCAGATGTGAGAAAAAGCACCTTTACAAATTAGAGACAGGTAGCCACTGAACGGATAAGATTAAGTTGTTGTACAAAACTTATCAGACAAGAGGCTACCTGCGATGACAGTTTA
>JBJKRF010000117.1:0-22918 GCA_046704785.1 Anaerolineales bacterium
CCCATGTTTCAAATAACAGCTTCCGCTGCTGTGGCGTGGAAAAACCAAAATAGGTTCGTTTCGTGCTCATGCCCTTATGTTACCCGATTATTAGATTTGCGCAAGATGCGCTTGACTAAGACAGAAAAGCCTTTTGTGAATATACTTTTAGAGCTATCTCCGGGGGTTTCACAAGAAAGGAAAATGTTGCTGCGTGGCAGTCTCCTGACAGGCCAGGAGATTGCTCATCCCGCATTTGCGGAGTGAGCAATGACAAACTCATACAGAAGATGGACCGTCAAGCTACTTTGCAAAAACCCTGAGACTCGCCGCTAACAAGAAAGCGCCAAACGTTTACAAATTCTTAATCCGCTGTTCGATGTTTGATAACCTTTCGCCGCTATCATCTGAATACAAAAGTACGCGAGGCGATGATATGTTGAACAACTTGCTCGTCAACGGTTATCCTTGGAATAACTATCAACAACCTATTCATGCTCCACACCAACACTCCGGATTGATGCGCCTGCTCGCAGCCCTAGATTCCGGCTGGCAGATTATTTCTCCAGCAGAAATACTGACCTGCCACAATGAATTTGGCGGACAATTATTGCAAGTCTATCTTGGTCACCCAACCACAAGCGTGCAAAGAGAACTAATTCTACCCCTCAACAGAGAGGTCGAACAATTCCTCGGAGAAGAAAATATTGCGATTTTGCGTTGACGCACCGCCGACGTAGTGACGTGTCGCTCGACGACGAAATTTTCCATAGGCGAGGGGGAATTGTGGGGTTTTGGGATGGTTAGATTCGCCCAAAACCCCGCATGCATTTTTTCAAAAGACAGATAAAAAACACATCTCTGTTCCATGGCGTATGCGGTACTTTGCATCGTAGTTATGCAGACGAGAGAAAATTCCAAAGAGCCCTGGCCGCTTGATTCGGCTTTGCTGTATAATGAAAATCGGCTCCCTGGAAATTAGCGGGATGAAGCGGCACCCCCCACATCGACCCATCGACCCCGCTTAACCAATCATTGCCAGAGGATAAGGCTGTGTCGAAAAATATTTTGCTCGTAGACGATGACGCCCTTCTAAGGCGCAGCCTGGCTTTCCACCTCGAACAGGCTGGATATAAAGCCAGCACTGCCGCCAGCGCTGAAGACGCGCTCGCCATAGCTCAACAAACTCCCCTCGACCTCGTCGTCCTTGACATCAATCTCCCCGGCATGGACGGGCTGGAAGCCCTGCGCCAGTTTCAGGCCCAGTTCCAGATTCCGGTTATCTTTTTGACGGCCCGCCGCCGGGAGTTGGACCACGTTGTAGGGATGGAAATGGGTGCGGATGATTACATCACCAAACCCTTCGACCCAGACGTTTTGCTCGCGCACATTAAGGCGGTTCTACGCCGCACATCCTCATCGTACGCCGCCCCACAAAAACCGACGTCGCTTCAGGTCGGTGACATCAGTATCGATCCTTCGGCGCACAAAGTAACTGTGGATGGAAAACAGATCGACCTGACACCGCGCGAATTCGATATGCTGTACGCATTGGCGCTTAACGCTGGGCAGGTGCTCTCTGTGGACGATCTTTTGGCGCGAGTTTGGGGCGCGGAATTCATCGGGCAACCGCAAGTTGTATATGTCCACATTCGCTGGTTGCGCGAGAAAATTGAGAAAAACCCAAATCACCCGAAGCGAATCTTAACGGTACGAGGAATCGGGTATAAGTTGGAAGCCCAGAAAAAATAATGTTCAAGTCGCTACGAAATCGGCTCATTTTGAGTCACGTCCTGCCCATGCTAATCATCATCCCGCTGGCAGGCCTGGCGTTGATCTATTTTTTGGAGACCCAGGTATTACTACCGGAGCTTTCCACCCAATTGGTGGGAGATGCACGCTACATTGCAGAAGCCATGGAAATTGAACCGGAAGTCTGGAACGACCCGGTCGCTGCGAACACACTGCTTAACAATATCAACCCCAACCCGGCTGCCCGCGCCATGTTGATTACATCGTCCAAAATAATGCTGGCGTCAACGGAGTTGGAAGAAGTACAGCAAATTGGCAGTACGGTCTCGCCGTATGGATTACAGAGCGCGCTAGAGGGACAGACGACAAACGTAATCAATTATTTTCCCCTGCAGCAAGCAGAAATTATCGACGTTTTTTTTCCAGTTCGCGACCGCAACAACAATGTCGTCGGCGTCGTGCGAATGACCTATTTTTTCGGCGGAATCTATCGTGAATTTACCCAAATCCGTTTCCTGATTGGGGGTGTATTGGTCGTCAGCCTGATCGTTGGCGTGCTCTTGGGCCTGATCCTGGCCCTGACGATCAGCCGTCCCATCCGGAACGCGACCCACGCCGTCTACAATCTGGCCTATGGAGACTCCAGCACACGCCTGACGGAAGCCGGTCCTGAGGAGTTGCGCACCCTGTCGCAAGCGGTCAACTTCCTGACGGATCGCCTGCAAGCGCTGGAAAAGTCGCGGCGCCAGTTGCTCTCCAACCTGGTTCACGAGTTGGGACGCCCGCTGGGAGCGCTCCGCAGCGCAATCCTGGCTCTGCAAAAAGGCGCCGGGCAGAACCCAGACACCATGATGGAATACCTGAACGGGTTGGATAACGAAACCGCCCGCCTGCAACGTCTCCTGGAGGATTTGGCTCACGTTCAGGAGCAGATTCTCGGGACGTTGGAGCTACAACGTCAAACCGTCGACTTGAGCGAATATCTGCCCATCATCCTACGACCATGGCAAGCCGCCGCCACAGAGAAACATATCCAATGGGAGACGAACATCCCCGAAGAATTACCGCTCATCATAGCGGACGCCGACCGGCTGGCACAAGCCATCGGAAACCTGACGAGCAACGCGATCAAGTTCACGCCACCTAACGGGAAAGTGACCACTACGGCGGGGACAGAGAACGGACAGGTCTGGATTCGCGTTTCCGATAGCGGACCGGGCATATCGCAGGAAGACCAACGACATATCTTCGAGCCGTTCTTCCGGGGCCAACAAAACGGGCGCGTCCCTGATGGGATGGGCCTGGGGTTGGGCATCGCACGAGAATTGATCACAGCCCATGCCGGACGGCTCACCGTGGAAAGCGAGGTCGGCAAGGGAAGCACGTTTATTATCTGGCTGCCCATTAATGCCAGCCTCAAACAGTAGCGCTTTAAGAAAAGATGGGGGCATTCGCGCCAATGCATCCCCTATGGATTTACCTCGTCATCACTGGTTCCAGGAGAGGCAAAAGCCTTTAAACTGGTCTTAAAGTCCGGATAATTTTTAGATAAAGATTTTTGCCTGAAAAAGGAGTAGATTAAGGATGTTACGCAGGCCGGCATGAGAGTCATCTCCTCCAAAAAATGGTACTGCGAATAGGGTAACTGCTGCGGGCGATAGTTCAGGGTGCTATCGCCCGTGGCAATTTAAAAGGCATCCAACCTGGCTGGATGTTTTCCGAGATCGATCCATCGGAAAACATCTTTTTTAACGGAATCCTTCCCCGGCAAAAACGTTCTCACTCAACACAAAGAAGTGTTTGAAATCGCCAAGAAGCCCCTAATCCGTTCAATTTAAGGTTCTCTTAGGGTGTACGTCAAGTTTTTATAAAGACAGCCAAGCCAGAAAAGAATATGATTTGGAGTGTTGATGCAGACATTCCATCACAGCGACCCAATCCATCTACTCACGCGTCGTAAGGGTTTGAAAAGTTCATTCACAAAAATTTTAAGCCGAAATGGCATATGCAACAATAAGGAGGCAACAAAATGAATCAAAAGCTTTGGAAAACAACCGCCCTATCCATTATCATCTTACTCGTCCTGTCCGCTTGTAGTGGCATAGCCGGATTCCTGCCAGCGAACAATGTCACGACCGTGCAACAGGCGACCACTGTTCCGGCCACCGCTACGCCTGCCCCGGTACCCGTCGTCCTGCCGTCCGGTTCAGCCAGCACACTGGCAGCCTACGAAGGGACATTGGAGAACATTTATGCGCAGGTCAGCAAAGAAGTCGTCAACATTCATGTCGTCGAAAAACAAACTGCAAGCCAGACCGGAAGCCTGCCCCAGTTCGCATCTCCCTTCGGGAATTTGCCGGGATTTCAATCTCAACCCGCCCCACAACAGCAGTACAGCAGTGCGCTCGGCTCCGGATTCATCTGGGATACGCAGGGACATATCGTAACCAATGACCATGTGGTTAGCGGTGCGAGTCAGATTACCGTCACGTTTTCAGATGGAACGACCGTCCCGGCCACATTGGTCGGTGAAGATCCCTCCAGCGACCTGGCCGTCGTTCACGTCAACGTGCCGTCCAGCCAGCTCCCTACAGCTCAACTCGCCGATTCGACCCAAACCAAAGTTGGGCAGCTTGCCATCGCCATTGGCAATCCATTCGGCCTGCAGGGGACGATGACGGTGGGAATCGTCAGCGCGTTGGGACGCTCGATCGACGCCAACCAGACGGCCTCGGTCAACGGTGCGACCTATTCCATCCCGGACATCATCCAAACCGATGCGCCGATCAACCCCGGTAACTCTGGTGGCGTATTGGTCAATGATAAAGGACAGGTGCTGGGTGTAACCGCCGCCATCGAGTCGCCTACGGATGCAAACGCCGGCATCGGTTTCGCTATCCCCGCCTCCATCGTCCAGCACATCATTCCCGAATTAATCGTCAAAGGTCAGTTTGAGCACACCTACCTGGGGATCAGCGGTACCTCGCTTACCCCTAGCCTGGCACAAGCCATGAACCTGGATGCCTCTCAACGCGGCGCGCTGGTGGAGGAAGTCTCACCGAACGGTCCCGCTGCAAAAGCCGGGCTGCACCCCAGCAACAACGCAACCACCATCGATGGTCAGAACGTGAACGTCGGTGGCGACGTGATCGTCGCCGTAGACAACCAGCCGGTCAAAAGCATGGACGACCTGATTTCGTACCTGTTCGACCATACTACAGTAGGCCAGAAAGTGACCCTGACCATCCTACGAAACGGTAAGCAGACCAATGTGGATGTGACCCTCGAAGCGCGCCCGCAAGGGAACACAACGCAACAACAAACGACAAACAACAACCAGGCCAACGGGCAGGCACAATTAGGCGTACAGGTTGTCACCGTCGACAGCGCCATTGCCAACGCCATGAATCTTCCCAGCAGCCAGCAAGGCGTTCTGATCGAGAGCGTACAGCCCGGAAGCGCCGCTGCGCAAGCAGGCCTGCAGGGAAGTTTCCAGCCAGCGAACATCAACGGCCAGCAGATAGCAGTGGGTGGCGATGTCATCGTGGGAATCGACAGCACGACCGTGAACAATGTCAACGATCTGAAGAGTTTCCTGGCACAAGCGCAGCCTGGGCAGCAGGTTCAATTGATGATCGTGCGTAATCAGAAGCAGATGCAGGTAGCCGTTACCTTAGGGGGCCAATAACGGGAAGCCGACATCCCATAAAGCAAAAACACCCGAGGCCGATTGGCCCCGGGTGTTTTGTTTGAAAGGCTTGGCTTAACTTCCGTACCACATACGACCGATCAGATTGTCTTTGCGCGCAAACTGATGATAGAGCGCCGCACCAATATGGATCAATAACAGTAAGATCAAAATGATCGCCGTAACGACGTGCACCGTCAACAACAACGGCCCACGGAACCCGCGCAAGAAGCCAGGGCCTGCATTGTTGAAGCGCCCGCCGCCAAAACCGCCCTGTCCAAAGTTGCCTCGACCGCCGCCTTGTCCACCGTTGAAATTACCGGGAGCAAAAGGCGTTCCCTGGGCGTTGGTTCCCCCTCCACCGCCGTTGAAGTTACCGGGGGCAAACGGAGTCCCCTGCGCGTTGACCCGTGGTACTCGATCCCCACCGGGGAATCCTCCGCCGAAACCGGATCGTTGCTGCCCTAGGAAGATCGATTGAAAATTGAAAGACTGGACGGAATAAAGCAACCCGCTAATCGTCATCACCACCAGGAAAAAGTACAACCCGTAGTGCACCAGACGGGCAAGGTTATCCATTATATGGTTTTCTGTTTGGGCCGCATCCGGTTTTTTCGTTCCCAAACGCACAAAAAAACGAATAATCAACAGAACAAGGATTGTCAAGCCAACCGACATATGGATGGCGAGGTTGGTATCCATTTGGGCGAAGTTGCGTGGGTCCATGACCACGAAAGCGCCGAAATACAGGTTAAAGAATACTAAAACAACCATTACCCAATGCAACGTGACAAGCAAGGGATGGTACCGTCGAGGCGTTTCCATTTTTCTCTCCTAAGGCTGAATCAACTTGCCAACTCTATCACAATGCCCTGATCGTTTTGTGTAGAAATTGTGGAGATTTGTTGAAGGCCACGTGAAATTCAGCCTATAATACAAGCTTGATTTCAAATTCCGATTTCCTGGGCCTTTCCGCGCTGATAAACGTCGGGGCGCCTCAGGAATACCATACTTTTCAGGAGGCTTTTTGTGAAAGCTTTTGTGCTGATCGCCACTGCGATCGGTATTATCCTACTGGCTGCCGCCGGCGTTACGTTCCTCAGTAATCTGTACTTTGTCGACCACGCCGAACTTGCTAAAGGCACGGTCACCAATATTTCCACCTCGATCGACCCGGATGATGAATCCACCTCCTATTGTCCGGTCGTGGAATTCACCACCAAAGCCGGGCAAGTCGTCAGCTACGACTCCAACGTCTGTTCCTCTCCCGCCGCTTATGCAGTGGGTGACAAAGTGGATGTCTACTACGACCCGCAGAATCCACAGAACGCGCGCCTGAACACCTTCTGGTCTCAGAACCTTTCCAGCCTGTCTTTATTTTGTTTGGGATTACCCTTCCTCCTGATCGGCTTATTCCTGGGTCTAGCCGTCCGCAAATCTGTTTTTACAAAGGCTGATGCTCATGCGGACGCCTCCGATGGATAAATCTGCGAGGAACATTCACCCTGCCGAATACTATGTCGCGTCCAAAAGTCAGAAACAGTCACGCCCTACTTCCCTTTTACCGAAAAGTCGAGAAGTTCACGCTCGCCAGTTACTCGAATGGCAACTCGAAAATCGTTACTCCTCATCCTTCATACTCGCTAGACAGTTAGGAGCTTTGACGCATATGAGCCCCAGATATAGGGCTTTGTGACATATGGCTGAGTAGTAACCGAAAATCTTCAATTTCCGTCCTATTGACGCGTGAACCACATACGTCCCAGATAATTTTCCCCACGAATGAACTGGTGAAAAATCGCAACGAGTACGTGCTGCGCAATCAGGGCACCCAACACGAATGAAATCGTGCCGTGCCAGGCGCGGGCCGGATAGATATAAAAACTGACGGGTAGGGACTGCCCGGAGCCCGCAAAAATAATCGGGAACAGGTTCGCCGGAAGTGCGATGGCGAGTCCGAGCAACGCCATGAACGCAGTGAAAAAATATAGCAACAGGTGTACGTAAGGGGTCATCCGATCGAGCAGGAACTTTTTACGCGGCGCTGCCGGCGCAGAGGCAGCTCGTCGCGCAGGTTTGAACACCAGCAAACGCAACAAATACCGTGCAACGACGATGAGCAGAATGCTGATCCCAATGATGATATGCACCCCCAGCGGCAGCAATTTTGTCGTGGTGTTCGGCGTATCGACCAGGCTGAACATGCCAATGCCAAACGCGACGAAGACGAGCAGCGCCATCCCCCAATGTAACGTGACCCATAACGGACGAAGGCGTTTCTTCAAAGACATAGGGCCTATATATACCACAAGGCGCGCCTGGAGCCACTTTTCTTAAAGTTCTATTATCTGGCGGTAGTGCGATGAGTCATCCCACACGATTCGGGATGACTTATTCGTATGGGTGTGCTTCTGTTTCAGTCTTGACTTAAGCCTGCATCCCTTGCATACTGCACAAAATATCAAAAATTGTGCAGTATGCAAAAACACTTGAATGAGAAAACCGTGAATGTCCGACAATAACGAACGCCAGCAACAGATTCTCGATGCAGCCGCAACCGTCATCGTCCGAGTAGGATATGACAAGACAACCATGAGCGATATTGCAGAAGAAGCAGGTGCAAGTCGTAGAACAGTCTACCTGTATTTCAAGGGGAAAGAGGCGCTTTTCGAAGCGCTCCTCTACCGTGAATATATGCAATATGCCCAGACCTGGTTGGAGCAGATCGAGGCAGACCCACGTGGTGGAACGATTGGTGGATTCTACCGGGCGCTCTTTCACTCCGTGAATAGTCGTCCCTTGATTGCTGCCATGATGCGACGTGACAGGCACGTGGTCGGCAACTACCTCCGCAAGCGAGACAACATCTTTACCCAAATGTACTCCGAGGTGAACACGCCCGGTTTCTTCCAGGCGCTACAAGCGGCGGGAGCGATTCGCCAGGATATCGATGCAGCCGTAATCTTACATATTGTCGAAATGTTGTCGTACGGTCAGTTGACCATCGGGGATTTCAAACCGCCTGACCAGTTTCCGCCCTATGATGCGGTTATGGAAGCGCTGGCCGACGTGATGGACCGCGCGCTGATGCCAGCAGAGGGCAGCAACAGCGAGGCGGGTAAAGCCATCGTCCGGCAAATTACCGCAGCGGCACGAGCGCAGATAGAGCAAATCAAACAGGCAAAGGACACAAAACAGACGATACACCAAGGAGCGACCCATGACAAGCGCTAAGGTCCAGTTCACAAAAGAAAAAGAAACGATGCTCATGACTTTGAACGGTCGGGCGATTCAGAGCCAGTGGAAGAATCCCATCTTGCCTGATCCCTGGGCTGAAAAAGCGATGCGGCATATCGATTATGACATCAGCAAAACCTATAAGGGAGTGGGCTCGTGGAGCATGTGGAAGGATATCGGATGCACGGTCATCGCCACGCGCGCCGCGACCTTTGATAGTCTGACGAACAGCTATCTGGCCGATCACCCAAACGCGATTGTGCTTCAGGTAGGCTGCGGTATGGACAGCCGCGCCTTCCGGGTCAATCCGCCGACCGCCGTCGATTGGTTCGACGTGGATTATCCGGATGTGATCGACCTGCGCCGCCAACTGTTTCCCGCACGGCAGGCTTATCACATGATCGGCGCGCCGCTGGACGATTTGCGCTGGCTGGATGAGGTTCCGCGAGACCGGCCCGGGTTGATGATCGCCGAGGGGGTGTTGCACTATCTGAGCGAGACGGATGTGAAGGCGTTACTCAACGCGGTGGTCGCTCACTTCTCCGGCGGGCAGATAATCTTCGACATCTGCAATACAATGATTGTGAAAAGGGCCGGCTCGAACGTCGGCGGGACGGGCGCGACCTACAGGTGGGGGCTGGATGATCCCCAGGACATCCGGCAGTTGGAGCCAAAGCTGGAACTGATCAAGGAATTCAAGCCCAGCGAGCTGGTGGCGTTTTCCCGGTTCCCGTTATGGCTGCGGGCGTTGTTCCACGTTATGGAGACAAACCAGACCCTGCGCAGAAATGAGCGCATGGTTGTGTACCGATATTAGGAACCAAGCTCAGAATTACGACCTTGAGCAGTCTGAAACGGGAAAAACATCCGGAAGCCAGATAAGATCACCTCACACCGCCTGCCGAAAAGGCTGGCGTGAGGTAGCGCCAGAAATCGACGGTCAAGCCTCGCCGACCCAGAGCTACTTTCATATCGACGCGTCGCGGGCATAGCAGATGTCTACGTTCACGACGCGCCAGCCTGCTCGAAACGTCACGTTCTTCCATCTGCGGAATTTCGCACCACAGCGACAGCAAAAAGATACCGAATCCCATCTTTCCCATACATTTTATGCTCAGAGGGCCGGCCCTCTTCGCCAGGCACGAGACAATCTCGCCACACTCTCCGATCTGGCAATGGCGCTCACAAACACTCCCTGCCTACAGAAAATTCCAAAGAACCGACAACATCAAGGCAAGCGATGAGCCGCTTTCGAGTACAATACGAGTATACATTGTCACTGACGTTGTTCGTCAGTTCCGATAACCCCATTAGAGGAGAGAAAAATGTTTCATACGCTCATCTTAGTAGGCAACGTTGGCCGTGACCCTGAAATGCGCTATACGCCGTCTGGGCAGCCCGTGACCTCTTTTTCGGTAGCAACCAACCGGCAGTACACAGCCAACAGCGGCGAAACGGTCAAAGAAACCGTCTGGTTTCGGGTGACCACCTGGGGAAAACAAGCCGAAGTTTGTAACCAATATCTCAAGAAAGGCAGCAAGGTGCTCGTCGAGGGGCGCCTGACGCCGGATGCCTCTACCGGGGGGCCGCGGGTCTGGACGGCGCAGGACGGCACGCCACGGGCCTCCTTCGAAATAACGGCCAGCACCGTGCGATTCCTGTCTTCGCGAGGTGAAGTTGATACGTCCGGAGGGAACGACGCAGGCGGGGGCTCCTTTGTCGGTGCACCAGAAGACGACATCCCGTTTTAGCAAATTGAACTAAGGAGAAGAGATGGCACAACCCCAAAATAAACCACAGACAACCCTCGAAGTTCCTGCCGATATCATCCCTGTTTATGCCAACCTGGTACGCATTGCCCACTCCCCGGCAGACCTGGTCTTTGACTTTGCGCACCTACTGCCCGGTGAGGCCAAGGCCAACGTGGCAGCACGCATTTTGATGGCACCTTTGAGCGCCAAATTGCTTTACAAAGCGCTCGGTGAAAACCTGGCACGCTACGAAGCCACGTTTGGCGAGATCAAACTGCCCAGCCCGACCCTGGCCGACCAACTGTTCAGGCCCCTGCATCCCCCCGACGGACATCCAACCGAAGGGGATCCTACTTAAGCCATGGACATTTTGGATCGCCTCGCCGAACATATCCACCAGGAGTTCGAAGATCGCACCGCAGCCCGCGACCGGGCCCTGGCGCAGGCGCGCACACTCACCCGCGCCTGTTCACTATCCATTCGAGCCGTCCACCGCGACGAAGATGACGCAATGCAGGCCCACCTGAACGAGGCCCGCCAGATCGCCGAGTCGCTGCACAGCGATTTATCCGGGCACCCCGATCTGTATTACGCCGGTTACACTCAAGACGCGCTGAAAGAATTCGTCGAAGCCAACGTCACCTGCGCCCTGATCAAAAACCAGGCCCTGCCCGATCCCGATAAATTGGGCGTCGAGGCTTTCACCTACTTGAACGGGCTGGCCGAGGTCATCGGCGAACTACGCCGCCGCTGCCTCGACATCCTGCGCCACGGATATTCCACCGAGGCCGAACGCCTGCTGACCTGCATGGACGATATTTACGCCGTTCTAGTCACGATGGACTACCCAGACGCCATCACCAACGGCCTGCGCCGCCAAACAGACATCGCCCGCAGCCTGATCGAACGCACCCGCGGCGACATCACCTTCAGCTTGCGCGGGGAACATCTCGAACGCGCCATCGCCCGTCTGAGCGAACAAATCGTCGGCGAGTCGGGCCCCAACGGTCCGGCGCTGACGCATTTTGGGGGCGAGGACGACTAAATATGGCACGCAGCCCCCGGCGCTACCGCTTGCTGATTTACGAGCACATGCTCAACCGCTGGTGGCCTGCCACGCTCACCCTGAGTCTGGCCCTGTTTCTGTACGTCGGCGTCCTGTGGGGCACGGAATGGTATTTCACCGACCCGACCAAGAATCCCCTGCCGCGCCTGTCCACCGTTGGCGGAACGGCCGTTCTGGCCATCGCCGGGCTGGTGTTGCTCTTCACGATTTTCCTGATCACCGTCCGGCGCTTCGCCTACGTCCAGGTCTTCCCCGGTTACCTGCGGTTGGTTACGCCGTTTTTACGGTTGAACGTTTCTCATAAGCGAATTCAAAGCACCAACAGCGCTGAAATGTCGGGACTGTTCCCGCCGAAATCTCTCTCCAGTTGGCGTCGAGACATCATCCGTCCCTTAGGTGGAGAAACGGCCATCGTCGTCCACCTGACAAGCTATCCTATGCCCCGTGGATTGCTTCTGTTATTCCTCTCGCCGTTTTTCTTCTACGACAAAACGCCCCACTTCGTGCTGCTTGTGAATGATTGGCTGCGCCTGAGCACAGAACTGGAAAGCGCTCGCACCTCGGCGCGCATGCCCAAGAAGCCGTCGCCGCCGCGCATCACCTCCGGCCTGTTGGACGATCTCAAGCGCAAATAAGGATATCCTTTCTCCGGATAAAAAAGACATCCCTACTGGGTGGGGATGTCTTTTTTGATCGATCCCTATTCTTCGGGCCGTTCTCGATCCGCTCGCATCAAAGGCCCGGACCCGGAGCTTCCACCGTTTGGAAGCATGTTTCCACCCACTGAGTCACCTCATCCAGGCCGGCGCCGTTCTTCAAGTTCGTAAAGATGAACGGTCGTCCCTGGCGGGCGCGCTGGCTATCGCGTTCCATCACTTTGAGGGAAGCGCCCACCAGGGGCGCCAAATCGATCTTGTTGATCAGCAACAGGTCAGAGCGAATGATCCCCGGCCCACCCTTGCGCGGAATCTTGTCGCCGGCGGAGACATCGATCACGTAGATCCAGGTGTCCACTAATTCGGGGCTAAACGAAGCGCTCAAGTTATCGCCGCCGCTCTCGATAAAAACCAATTGGAGGCCGGGCAGGCTTTGCGTCAACTCATAGACTGCTTCCAGGTTCATGGAAACGTCATCGCGGATGGCCGAATGCGGGCAGGCGCCCGTTTCCACACCGCGGACGCGTTCGCCGGGCATCACGTCGTTTCGCAGCAAGAACTCCGCATCTTCCTTGGTGTAAATGTCGTTCGTGACGACCGCCAGATTATATTTATCGCGCAAGCGTTCACACAGGCAGGCCACCAGCGCGGTTTTTCCACTGCCGACCGGGCCGGCAATGCCAACTTTGAAGGGTTCATGGTGTTGAGTATCTAACATTAAGTATCTCCTTGGGGTTCAAATACACCGAAGGCGTCATTAGAATAGAAAATAGCGTTGCGCCAGGGGCAGTTCGGTTGCGGGGCTGCACGTCAATAAAGCCCCGTCTGCGCGCACTTCGTAAGTCTCTGGGTCAACTTCAATCACAGGTGTAGCATCATTGTGAATCATGTCGGCTTTGCCAATGCTGCGACAGCGTTTCACCGGGCTGGCCGTCTTGTGCAGACCGATCTTCTCGTGCAGGCCCGCTTCGAACGCCTCGCCGGATACGAACGCCAGGCTGGTGGCCGCAATGGCGCTGCCAAAAGCGCCAAACATCGGGCGGTACCAGACCGGTTGCGGCGTGGGGATCGAAGCGTTGGCATCTCCCATCACACTCCAGGCGATGAAGCCGCCCTTGACCACCATCTCCGGTTTGACGCCGAAAAGGGCCGGTTTCCACAAGACAAGGTCGGCGAGTTTCCCCGCTTCGATGGAGCCGATCTCGTGGCTCAGACCGTGGGTGATGGCCGGGTTGATCGTGTATTTGGCGACGTAACGTTTCACACGAAAGTTATCGTTGCGCTCGGAATCCTGCGGCAAGGCCCCGCGTTGTACTTTCATCTTGTGGGCCGTCTGCCAGGTACGCAAAATCACCTCGCCAATGCGCCCCATGGCCTGCGAGTCGCTGGAGATCATGCTGAACACACCCAGGTCGTGTAAGATGTCTTCGGCGGCGATCGTCTCGGCGCGGATGCGACTCTCGGCAAAGGCCACGTCTTCGGGCACCTGGGGATTCAGATGGTGACAGACCATCAGCATGTCGAGATGCTCGTCGATGGTGTTGACCGTATACGGGCGGGTCGGGTTGGTCGAAGAGGGAAGAATATACGGGTAGGAAGCCACGCGGATAATGTCCGGGGCGTGCCCACCGCCGGCCCCTTCCGTGTGATAGGTATGGATCGTGCGCCCGCGGATGGCAGCGATCGTCTCCTCGACGAATCCGCCTTCGTTGAGCGTGTCGGTATGAATGGCAACCTGAACATCGTATGCGTCGGCAACCTTCAGGCAGGTGTCGATGGCCGCAGGTGTGGTGCCCCAATCCTCGTGCAGCTTCAACCCGCAGGCTCCCGCCCGAATTTGCTCGACCAGGGGCTCTTCCGTCGAGGCGTTCCCCTTGCCCAGAAAACCGAAATTGACCGGCCAGGCTTCGGTCGCCTGGAGCATCCTAGCCAGGTTCCAGGCGCCGGGCGTACAAGTGGTCGCATTCGTGCCGGTAGCCGGACCGGTGCCGCCGCCGATCATGGTGGTGACTCCGCTATTCAAGGCTTCGAGCACTTGCTGGGGTGAGATGAAATGGATGTGACTGTCGATGCCGCCCGCCGTCACGATCAAATTCTCCCCAGCGATGACCTCCGTTGCCGGGCCGACCACCAGCTCCGGGTCGACTCCATCCATGATGTCCGGATTGCCGGCCTTGCCAACCTTGACGATACGGCCGTTCTTAACGCCGATGTCGCCTTTGACGATACCCCAATGGTCCACGATGATGGCATTGGTGATGACAAGGTCTAACGCCCCATTTTCTTTTTCACGCACCTGACGGCTGCTCTGGCCCATGCCGTCGCGGATGACTTTGCCGCCGCCGAAGGTGACCTCGTCCCCATAGCGCGTGAAATCCTGCTCAATCTCGATCATCAATTCGGTATCTGCCAGCCGCACCCGGTCGCCGACCGTCGGGCCATACAGATCGGCGTAAACATGCCGTGGAATCTGCAAACTCATGCGCTCTCCTTTTCGTCGTCGCTGGGGTCCAGACCCTGCCTGGCCTGCCGCTCGATGGCTTTCTCACGAAGCGAGTCATCGTCGAGCGGGCCGTTGACAAAGCCGCGGTGTCCGTAAACAATACGTTCCCCGGCCAGAGCCACCAGTTCGACCTCTTTCTCTTCACCCGGCTCGAAGCGTACGGCTGTGCCGGCAGGAATGTTGAGGCGCATCCCGTAAGCCAATTTCCGTTCGAAGGACAAGGCACGGTTAACTTCAAAAAAGTGAAAATGGCTGCCAATTTGGATCGGACGGTCACCCACATGTTTGACGGCAATCCGCAAAGTTTTGCGGCCCGAATTCGCCTCGATGGCGCGCTCTTCCAACAGGTATTCTCCCGGTATCATGGGCACCTCTCAAATTTAGTTTTCACTGGATGGGATCGTGGAGCGTGACCAATTTGGTTCCGTCGGGGAACGTGGCCTCCACCTGAACTTCATGGATCATTTCGGAGATTCCGTCCATCACGTCTTCACGTTTCAGGATCGTCGTCCCAAAGCTCATAATCTCGGAAACGCTTTTCCCGTCTCGGGCCGCTTCCATGATCTCGGCCGTCAGAATCGCAATAGCTTCGGGATAGTTCAACTTTAATCCGCGCTGCTGGCGTTTACGGGCCAGTTCGGAGGCAACATAAATCAAAAGTTTTTCTTGTTCGCGCTGGGTAAGGTGCACGCTTCTTCTCCTTACGGTGATCCTTTTACACCGACAAATAGGTTTTGGCGATATCGTCAGTAAACTGGTCGATGCTGCCTTGCTCGACGATGGTTCCGGTCTCCATGATATAGAAGTAATCGGCGATTCCCAGGGCAAAATCCAGAAATTGCTCAACCACCAGAATCGAGATATTCTTCTGCGACTGCAAGGCCAAAATCACATCTTCGATTTCCAGCATGATCGACGGCTGGATACCCTCCGTCGGCTCGTCCAGGAGTAACAATTTGGGAGAACGCACCAAAGCCCGCGCAATTGCCAACTGCTGCTGCTGCCCGCCGCTCAATGTACCGGCAACACGCCGGTGCATCGTCTTCAAAACCGGGAAAAGCTGGTACATATCGTCCAAGGCAGCGGCAACGACCTTATGCTTTCGGTCTGCTTCGAAACCCATCAATAAATTTTCGTAAACGGTTAAATAGGGAAAAATTCCCCGCCCCTGTGGAACATACCCGATTCCAGACCAAGCGCGCTGGTTCGGTGGGTAGCGAGTCAGGTCCTCCCCATCCAGGGTAATGGTTCCCTGGCGAGCTTTGATCACCCCCATGATAGTTTTCATCAGGGTCGTTTTGCCGACGCCGTTACGTCCCAACAGGCAAACGACTTGGTTGGGAGCCACTTTCAGAGAAACATTATCGAGCGCCCGACTATCGCCATAATATGCCTGAACTTGTTCAATGTTTAGCATAGATCACAGATGCTGGCGCGGGATGGGATGGCACAGAATGTGGGATCTGTGTTCTGCCTGTGGCTGGAAGAGAACCGCGTTGGTGCTTGCGAGGTCGAATCTCCTTGTGTGAGCGTCCAAGATACACCTCGATCACGCGCGGGTCTTCTTGAACCTGTTCTATCTGGCCCTCACACAAGACTTTTCCCATGTGCAGCACAGTGACCGTATTGGCAAACGTGCGCACGAAATCCATGTCATGTTCGACGACGACAACGGCGCGGTCTTTGGCAATTTTTTGCAGAAGTTCCCCGGTATGCATCCGTTCGTGGCGCGTCATGCCGGCCACCGGTTCATCCAACAAAAGCAGCTTCGGTTCCTGGATGAGAAGCATACCAATCTCCAACCACTGCCGCTCTCCGTGCGAAAGGAGGCCCGCCTTGACGCGGGCTTTATCCTCCAACCCGACCAGTTTCATCGTCTCGTTGATACGTTCCCGGTAATGAACCGGCAGGCCGCGCAAGAGCTGAAGACTCTTCTGCCGAAAGCTGACAGCGGACTCGAGGTTCTCGTAAACCGTGAGGCTCCCAAAAACGGACGGCGTTTGAAACTTGCGGGCAATGCCGTGTTGCACAATCCGGTGTTCCAGCCACTCGCTAATATTGACTTTACCGTCGAAGACCACCTTACCGGTGGCCGGTTTGGTCTTGCTGGTAATAATGTCGAGCAGAGTCGTCTTACCGGCGCCGTTCGGACCGATCAAAAAGCGCAATTCACCGTACCGGATCGAAAAATTCAAATCGTCCAAGACGGTAAAACCGTCGAAGCGTACGGTCACGTTTTGGACATCCAAGATATTCTTGCTGCTTTGCATAAGACTCTCTCCTAGCGTAGGGATAAATTCGGCAAGTTCCTCAAGATTTATGCCCTGAGACAATACGAATAATAAGATAAAAAATTATAGAATCGAATGGATGGTTTTCCTATTACCTGATTGGGTAATATGTTCACGGGTATCCTTGCACCACTTATCACACCAACTCGCTTACTCTTTCCCTTGCGTTGATTCCAACGAAGAGACCGCTTCAACCGCTGACAGGTTATGCCGCGCGGTTCGATCCCGAATCTTATCGACCAGCGTTTGCAGTGTACCAACGAGGCCTCGCGGAAACAATAACACGACGCCGATGAATAAGCCACCCAGAAAATATTGCCAGATGTCGGGGAAGTTTTCGCTAAAAGTGCTGCGGCCCCAGTTCACCAGGACGGCGCCGATAATAGCGCCGATCAAAGTGTCACGTCCACCGACCGCAACCCAGATCACCATTTCGACAGAGAAAACAACGTCCATTGTGGATGGGGAAATAATTCCCACCTGAGGCACGTACAATGCCCCGCCAATACCGGCAATGGCTGCAGCCAGCGCAAACGTGAGCGTCTTGATGACGGCGGGGTTATATCCCAAAAAGCGAACCCGCGATTCATCATCGCGCATGGCGACCAACAGACGCCCAAATCGTGAGCGCGTCAATTGCTGACAAAACAGATAGACGCAGACCAGGCAAAATACGGTAATCAGGTACAAAGCCTTTTCCGTCTGAGGGTCTTTAAGGGAGTAGCCAAAAAATGTGGTGAGGTCGGTTATTCCATTGGTGCCCCCCGTGAAAGGTTGTTGCCCAATCAACAGAATACTGACCCCCAAAGTCAACGCCTGCGTAATAATGGCGAAGTAGACGCCCTGAATACGGTTACGAAAGACAAAAAAGCCTAATATCAGCGCCACGGCTGTCGGCAAGACGATCACCATGGCAAGGGCAAAAATGGGGGATCGAAACGGAATCCAAAACCAGGGCAGTTTGGTGAGGCCGCTCCAGATCATGAAATCCGGCAGGTGGCCCTGTCCTGCTTCGAGTTTCAAATACATGGCCAACGCATAAGCGCCCAACCCAAAAAATAATCCCTGTCCCAAACTGAGCATGCCGCCATACCCCCAAATCAAGACCAATCCCATCGCCGCAATCGCAAAGGTCAGGAATTTTCCCAGCAGATTCAGGCGAAAGTCAGAAAGGAAGAGAGGCGCAGGAAAAAGCACCAAAGCGATAAGGGTAATTTCTCCCCAATTTTTGACGAATCGACGTGCAATATTTTGAAAATTATTCATCATTTCCTCGGCAATCAGGCCTCGGCCCCGTGAATGGTCTTGCAAGACCTAGTGCCGCAACTTTATGAAAGTGGAGAGCGCAAGACCTGTTTTTCGGGGAAGAAATACAGAATGCAACCCTACAACTTAGGGAAGTTGCGGTACTAGCGCGATTGTTGGGCAAGGAGACCGGTGGGTTTCCACTGGAGAAATACAATAATCAAGACAAACACCAGCACCTTGGCCAGGGCCGCCGTTGTAGTAAATTCAAATACCGTGTTGGTAAGTCCAATAAGGAAGGCAGCCAGGATGGTACCGAGCAAGCTGCCAGCGCCACCCACAACCACAACCAGGAAAGCATCAACGATATAAAGCGTACCAATCGTCGGCCCAATGGGCCCGATAAGAGTCAGGATGCAGCCAGCCAGCCCTGCCAGCCCGGCGCCCAACCCAAAGGTGAGCGCGTCAACCTGCTGGGAAGGGACGCCCAGGCAGGAGGCCATTTCCCGATTTTGCATAACAGCCCGTATCCGTCGGCCATCGGCAGCGCGATACAGGAAAAAATAAACAGCCGCCACCGAGATGAGCATCAAACCAATGATGAACAAACGCTTATAAGGCAAAACGATTCCGATAACCCCCAATCCACCATCCAACCAGGCCGGGCTGACCACCTGCACGTTGGGAGCGCCAAAAATACTCCGAGCAGCCTGCTGTAGGACCAAGCCGACGCCCCAAGTCGCCAGCAATGTGTCCAGGGGACGTCCATACAGAAAACGGATCAGGCCCCTTTCCAGTAAAACACCGATAATTGCGGTCACTAAAAAAGCGACCGGAATAGAGAGCACGAACCAGAGTCCTTTGTCAGTTCCGCCCAAAACGTTTGCGAAACTATTCTGAAAAACGAACGTCACATAAGCGCCAATCATAATAAATTCCCCGTGCGCCATGTTGATGACGTTCATGAGCCCAAAGGAGAAAGCCAGCCCAAGCGAGATCATCAAAAGGATCGATCCCAAACTCAACCCGTTGAAAATTTGTAACAACCAACCGCTCATATTCTTTTCCTTCTCTCGTCGATCGCGTTGAATTGCCGTCCTACCAGCCAGAAAAATAGATTAGAAATCAGGGATGGCAACCAAGCCAAACCCTGATTTCTAATCGTAATAACGATACTCGGAAACAGGCTTACGGAGAGTTCTTCATCGCGTTGGCGATATCCTTTGCCCAGTCGTAACCTTGCAAGAAGGGATCCGGTTCGACGGGACCGTTCGAACTGTAGACGGTATCGATCATCCCGTCGGATCGTATCTTGCCAATGCGGACCGTTTTCCAGGTATGGTGGTTCGCGCCGTCAACCTTGACCAATCCTTCGGGTGCCTGGTATTCAATATCGGCGGTCTTCGCAATTTTCCTGATGGCATCCACATTGGTCGTACCGGCTGCCTCGACCAATTCCTTCCAGAGGTAGACACCGAAATAACCAGCTTCGATGGGATCATCTGTCACACGATCCTGACCGTAGGCCGCCTTGTAGGCTGCAACGAAGGCTTTATTTTCAGGGGTGTCGACGGTCTGAAAATAGTTCCAGGCCACCAGATTTCCAGCAATGTTTTCCGGACCAATACCCCGAATTTCTTCTTCCGCAATACTGACCGACATGACCGGCAGTTGATCGGGGGTGAAGCCGGCGTCTTTGAATTGTTTGAAGAAAGCTACATTGCTATCGCCGTTGAGCGTGTTGAAAATGGCGTCTGGCTTGGCATCACGGATCTTGCTGATGATCGTGCTGAATTCTGTGCTTCCCAACGGAACATATTCCTCGCCAGCCAACGTTCCACCTTCAGCCGCCAATTGCGCCTTGATAATCGTGTTGGCAGTGCGCGGGAAGACATAATCTGACCCCAACAGGTAGATTTTCTTATAACCGTTTTTCAGCAAATAATCGACGGCGGGGATAATTTGTTGGGTTGGTTCTGCCCCGGTATAGAAAATATTGGGAGAGGACTCCAGGCCTTCGTATTGCACCGGATAGAAAAGCAGACCATCGTCCTTCTCGACAACCGGCAGGACCGCCTTACGACTAGCGCTCGTCCAACAACCAAAGATAACGGCAACGTGATCTTCTTCGAGCAGCTTCCCAGCTTTTTCGGCAAAGGTAGGCCAGTCGCTGGCGCCGTCTTCAATAACGGGAACAAGCTTCTTGCCCAGGACACCCCCGTTTGCGTTGATCTGGTTGATTGCAAGCAGCTCGGCGTCTTTCACGGATACTTCACTGATCGCCATTGTGCCGCTCAGAGAGTGCAGGATGCCAACCTTGATCGTATCTCCGCTCTCGGTAGAGGCAGGGCTCGTTGTAGAGCTTGGCGCTTGCGTAGATGCAGCTTGGCTGGGGCCACAGGCCGACAGCAACAACATAAAAGCAAGCAAAATGAACGAAATAGAGCGTGACTTACGGGCAACGGTACGTAGTTTCATCTTCACTCCTCCAAAAGTTCAGTACAAGATGGTGATGTTAGACCCGGTCTAAACGAATTGCCCAATTGTATGGACAACCCCGTCAATTAACTATTCCCCATGGGGGTAGTTTTTTTGCCCGTAAATCAACCTTGTTTTTTCCCTATCGATAAATACTCCCCCAAACAGGTACTCTTTGCTTGTCTTTCGAGGCCAATATTAGGATACGAATCCCCAAAAAGTAGACTTTGGCCCGTTAATCGCCGGCACGGCTAATAGTTTTTGCGCGGAAGCCGTACGTCTCTGGCATACAATTTCAGTTTGGCCGCTCGCCAAAAATCGACCAATTGAAGAGACAAGGAACGATGTGTCATACTAACCCCACGAATCACGATCCCATCCGACGGCAGCGTACTGACCCCCCACAAAGCATTGCCAGGATGGGTATGCTGCAATGCAATCGACGTTAATTCGTCTTCGAGCTCACGCCAGGTAGCATCGCTCACGCCTACCCGGCAAATATAGAACGTTGTATGGTACAGATAGCCACCCAGACGAACCAGTGACGAAAGCGGCCTGTCTTCAGGACAAAGCTGGTAGCGCTCCAACGCAATGGGATGATGGTCTGTGCAGATTCCAAGCGACATTTCCATGGACTGATAGCGAAAACGCTCTCCACGCGCTTCCCGTCCTGGGGAGAGTGTCTCCCACCAAAAGAGTCCGGCATCGGGCCCAAGCCGGATCTGTGTCGATTGGCGGTAACGCGCATCCGCGAAAGGAATCGTAGGGTCCGGAAGATATTCCAACACTCCGCCCGCTTCGACCTCGATGCGGGTGTGCAGGCTGGCATCGGGTAGCCCAGAACGATAGCGATAAATGCGAGTAGCGCCAGGTGTGGTCAACTGCGCCTGAGCATTAGCTTCCACAGAGATGTCCACTTCGAAAGAATCCCCCCCCAGAATGCCCCCAGACAGATTATGAAGATGCGCAAACGCAGCGCCGTCTGGCAGGTGGAAGGCTCGCACTACCCGCAAAGGAGGCGTCTGTTTGATAACCTGAAGGGCCGTTTCACCGTTCCAGCCTTGATAGAACCGCAAATGCAACAAACTATGGACGGGCGGGGTCAAAAGAGTTTCGGTCATTCAACATACCATTTAACTGATAAACAAGCGCACCGGCAGCGACGGGTGCCGCATCCCGGCCATTTCCACCAGCCCCGGAAAACAATTCACAGCACTCTCTTCGAGTCCGCCTGTCTGACTCTTTTGTGCGGCCATCAAAGCGAACGGTTTTAAAGTCCATAGGGTTTGCGCTGCCTGAACCTGTCCTAACGGAAAGAGACGTTGAGAAGCGGATACCAGGCTGATCAGGGTCTGTTGCAGATACGCTGATACGACCAGCTCTTCCTCCACACCCAGGGAAGCGCCTACCAGGCCAAAAGCCGTCGCATGATGGATATCGACTAAAGCTTCCAGCGCCGACGAATAGGCTTGTTCCAACACGGGTTGGCTTTCCAGGGCACACACCAATTGCAGAAATCGTTTTCCCATCATGGCACTGGCTTTTCTAACCTCACGCCCCAACTTGAAGGCGCTCGATTGGCAATTGATATCCAACCAGCGTGCTCTATCGAAAGTCGCAGACGAAGAAAGCGGATACGTGCGGTATGCAAGCCGGCAGAAGAGTCCTTCCTGGGTGCCAATTTCTTCCAGGTAATCCTGCAAAAAAGAAAGCAAGCAAGAGGCGTCCAACACACCTTCGGAAGCCAGCGTCTCCAGACCGAGGGAATGTGCTGTGGCACCGATCGGAAAAGTGCTATCGGCCAACTGCATCAACTTGAGAAGCGCTAACGACATCATGGTTTCCTTCTAAAAATAATGGTTTTCTGCAGAGCTTGCGTTTGAGGCAGAAAGAATCCTTCCGGCATCACAAACACGCCGGAGAACGGTTCCGAGTATACAACAAAGTTTTGCATCCACAGCAGACCGTCTTGTGAATTTTGTCACTATACAAAGGTGACATACGCCCTTTGTGAGTTATCCAAGATTAGTATATGATGAGAAGCGAAAGAGCGATAGCACGCTCCTCGCTGTCTCCTCCTTTGGCGAATGCCTCCGCCGGGCCTCCTCCCGACGGAGGCTGCGTTAAAAGCAAAACCGGGCGGTTATATAGTTCTCCAGAAAAGTTTTTCCTCAGGCAATTTCGGCAAAGGGGGACGGCGTTTGGTAAAAGTCGAAGACAGAGTTCAATCGCTGGATTTCCTGTTGCATAATGCTGGTCAATGAATGTGGTG
>JBJKRF010000118.1:0-10931 GCA_046704785.1 Anaerolineales bacterium
GGTGTCTAAAGATTTTTTTATTTTTTGTGTGGGGGGTGTGTGTTTTGTGTGGGGGGGGGGGGGGCCGCGCCCCCCCCCCCCACACCCCAATTATCTGTTTCGTCACGCTGATTCCCAAAGAGCCAGCAGCCTTCTTTGCATAGTCCATGATGTGTCTGTGTATAATTGGGTATGCCTTATTTGATCGATGGCCATAACCTGGTGCCCAAAATGGGCCTGCGGCTCGACTCCCTCAATGACGAGAATGAACTGGTCGAGCGCCTGAACGAATTTTGCCGTCTATCGCGTAAATCGAAGCTGGAAGTCTATTTTGACAATGCGCCCGCCGGCCAGCTCAAATCACGCAAAATTGGCCTGGTAACGGCGTACTTCATTCGCAAGCCTTTGATCGCGGATGAAGCCATTCGTCAGCGGCTGAAAAAGCTGGGGAAAGCCGCCCGCAATTGGACGGTTGTCTCGTCAGACCGTTGGGTGCAACGGGAGTCACAGGCTTTAGGGGCAACGGTCGTCTCTTCAGAGTCGTTTGCACGAACTGTCCAGAACACACTACATGCGGACCTCGCTCGTTCTGAAAGACACAATTCCATGAGTCAGGGCGAATTGGAAGAGTGGATTCAACTCTTTACACGAGGGAAAGGTTGACCTTACGAAATTCTAATCGATAGTTAATACTTTTAAGACCAAAATGGTGTATATTCACTCTATCGACACCTGCCCTCCCAATTTACTGGTATATCAGGTGTCCCCACCGAAACCAAGGCTTGCATGCCCCCCCCATGCCAACCTGATCGGTGGTGTCCCTCCCCCTCAGATTGCCAGGTATGTCACAGACATACCTGGCAATCGCCATTATTATCGGGGTATTGATTCTTAAGGGAGATTCTCCTTCTCTCAGTTGGCTTCTTGTCAATGCCGAAACGGACCTCACAAAGCAGTTTCATCCTGCTGATTTTCGGAGCGCCACCGAACTGTTTATCGCGTAGAATCAAACGATGGATACGGTATATACATTTGTCCTTTCACCGGGGCACAAGGACATTACTCACCCGGAGTCACCGACTCGTTTTTCGTTGCTCGATAAGGGGACCTTTCCTGCAGAGGAGCTTCCCACAGCGCCGGCAACGCTACCGGAGATCGGACGTGTCCATACGCCCGGCATGATCGAGCATTTGCAAGCTGCCTGCCGGCAGGGACCGGCCATCATCGATAGTGCGCCCACCTTTGTGACGCAAAGTTCCTTTGGGGATGCACTTGATGCGGCCGGCGCAACCTTGGCCGCCACGCGGGCCGTGCTGCGCGGCGAGGCCCGGAACGCCTTTGCGTTGGTGCGGCCGCCCGGCCATCACGCCGAACCGCAACGTTCCATGGGATTCTGTCTGTTCAATAATGTGGCGGTGGCCGTCAAGGATGCGCTCACACAAACGCCTGGGCGGCTGCTGGTGGTCGATTATGACGCCCATCACGGCAATGGCACCGAACGCGCTTTCTGGGACGACGAGCGCGCCGGTTATTTCTCGACTCACCAGGAGCATATCTATCCCGGCAGCGGCTGGTTACAAGATGCGCCCCATGCCAGGGGCCGTATCGCCGATTTCCCGCTGGCGGCCTATAGCGGCGACCAGGATTTTGCGCTGATCTTCGAGCAGGCGCTCAGACCGTTGGTCGAGGCTTTTCGTCCGCAGATGATGCTCGTTTCCGCCGGGTTCGACGCGCATTGGCGCGACCCGCTTACCTCTCTGGGGCTTTCCAGTGCGGGATATTATCACTTGTCCAGACGGTTGGTCGATTTGGCGGAAGAATTCTGCAGCGGGAAAATCGTCTTTGTGTTGGAAGGCGGGTACGACCCCGAAAACGTCGCCAACGGCGTCGGGACGGTTTTTGCCGCGCTGACGGGGAGTCGCTCACCGCACGTGACGGACGCCTGTCCACATCCGGAGCCGGACGTCACAGAACGCATCGCGGCATTCCGAAAATGGCACGGTATTTGAGTTTGGCCGAGAGGCAGCTTGCGGGCCTATCGGGAACAACTTGGCCCAAAGGGAGGTCTTAACAAAAGAGCCAGCAATATCGACCCATCGTACCGGTTCTTCCTCGAAACGATGCCGACCCTTTGGCGTTTATAATAGCAGACGTATTCTTTCGATAAGAGATTTGGACATCGCTCCCGGCAATGCCCGGAGAACTCTACGATGAAGGAGAACAAGGATGAGTGATCTACATCTTGTAAAAGGGATGTTCTTTGAAGAATTCGAAGTCGGACAGAAAATCACGTCGGTAGGGCGCACAGTCACCGAACACGACATCGTCACGTTTGCCGGGCTGTCCGGCGATTTCAACCTGATCCATACCAATGCCGAATTCGCCAAAGAGACTCCTTTCGGACAACGGGTTGCCCACGGGTTGCTGGGGCTGGCGATTGCCTCCGGGCTTGCCGTGCAGACCGGGGTGTTGGGCGAGAACGTCATCGCTTTTCGCGAGGTGGGCGAATGGAAATTCGTCAAACCGATTTTCATTGGCGATACCGTGCATGTTGTCATGGAAGTAGCCGAACTCAAGCCTTTCCCACGCTTGAACAGCGGCGCCGTGACACTTTCTGTTCACGTCGACAACCAGTCCGACGAGACGACCATGAAGGGTCTCTGGACGGTGCTGGTGAAGACCCGCTCCTAGCATAACTGGAATGTCTGACTCGAATTTTCCTCCCGACGATTACCGCTACGTGCCGCGCCTGGAACCGGAAGACCAGGACGACGAACGACCCGATTCCCAGGCACCGGACGACGATCTGGCGGCTACCCGTCGCGCGACTCCCTACGAATCGCAGACGATCCTGCCGGATGGCGGCATGTCGGGGCGGGCCTCGCCGCCGCCGCTCTATCCGGGCCCCGACCTGACGTTGCCCGAACACGTGGACGAATTGGATTTGAGCGCAACCCGGGTTACGCCGGCGGCGGTTCAGGTGACCACACGCCACCGTCCGCCCAACGGGGGACGCCCGCCCATCGACTGGGGCCGCAGCATGGGCTGCTTTCTGCGTGGGCTGGTGGTGTTGCTCTTCCTGGCGGCGGCGCTTGCTATCCTGGCGGCCATCCTCGGCGTGGTAGCCTACGCCTCCATTGCCTCCACCCTGCCCAGCGTCGACGACCTGCGCCAGCGTTCTTCCCAATTCGAAACGACGCGCATCCTTGACCGCAACGGCGACCTGCTCTACGAAATTCTCGATCCGAACGCCGGACGGCGCACTTACGTCCCGTTGAGCCAGATCTCGCCGAACATGATCGCAGCGACGATTGCCACCGAGGACAAGGATTTTTACAGCCATCCGGGCTTCGACCCGATTGCTATTATCCGTGCTTTATGGCAGAACTACACCGAAGGCGACACCGTCTCCGGCGCTTCGACCATTACGCAGCAACTGGCGCGCGCTTTGCTGCTCACCCCGGAGGAACGTGCCCAGCGCACCTATTTGCGTAAAGCGCGTGAGATCATCCTGGCAGCCGAGATTACGCGCCGCTACAGCAAGGACGAAATCCTCGAACTGTACCTGAACGAAAACTATTATGGCAACTTGGCTTACGGGATCGAAGCGGCCGCCGAGACGTATTTCCATACCAGCGCCGATAAGTTGACTCTGGCCCAGGCCTCCTTCCTGGCCGGGCTGCCCCAGGCGCCCTCGGTCTACGACATCTACACCAACCGCAACGCCACCCTGGAACGACAGAAGCAAGTGCTGGTCCTGATGTTCCAGGATAGCAATGAAAAAAAATGCATCGCCGTCAGTAACAGTTCGACTCCTATATGCGTGACCGTCCAGGATGCACTGGACGCCTCCAAGCAGATGGAAGATTTCAATTTTCCCACGCCAGATGTCAATATCCGCTATCCGCACTGGGTGCAGTTCATCCGTGAGCAACTGGAATCCCAGTACGACCCGCAGACCATCTATCGCTCCGGTTTCACCGTCTACACCACGCTCGACCCCAACCTGCAGGACCTGGCGCAACAGATCGTCACGCAGCAGGTAGGGGCATTGGCCGATAAGCACGTCACCGATGGGGCGCTGGTTGCCATCCGACCCACAACGGGCGAAATTCTGGCAATGGTGGGTTCGGCGGATTACTACAATGCGGCCATTTCTGGTCAGGTGAACATGGCGACCAGCCCCACCCGCCAGCCGGGTTCCTCGATCAAGCCGGTCAACTACGTGGCCGCTTTCGAAAAAGGTTGGACGCCCGCCACGCTCATTTGGGATGTGCCCTCGGAATTTCCACCGTCCGGCAACCCCAACGACCCGCGCCCGCCTTACGTGCCCACCGACTACGACAATAAATTCCACGGCCCGGTCACCGTCCGCACCGCGCTATCCAATTCGTTCAACATCCCGGCCGTCAAGACGCTCCAATTCGTGGGCATTTATGACGACCCGAACACACCCCAAAAGGACGGTATGATCGGTACCGCCGAACGGCTGGGCATCACAACGTTTACCCGAGACGACTACGGGTTGTCCCTGACCCTCGGCGGGGGTGAAGTCAGCCTGTTGCAACTGACCGGTGCTTATTCGGTCTTCGCCAACGCCGGGGTGCGTATCCCGCCTGTCGGCATTTTGAAGATCACCGACAATGCAGGGAACGTCGTCTACCAGTACCAGGTGCCCAAGGGCGATCAGGCCATCAGTCCGCAGCACGCTTATTTGATGACCTCCATCCTGTCTGATAACCAGGCGCGCTCCTGGATGTTCGGCAGCAACTCGGCCCTCAATCTGCCTTTCCCTGTGGCGGCCAAGACGGGCACTACCAACGATTTCCGCGATAACTGGACCATGGGCTATACACCCGACCTGACCGTGGGCGTTTGGGTTGGTAACGCCGATTACACACCTATGGTCGGCACCACCGGTCTGTCGGGGGCGGCTCCCATCTGGTCGCAGTTCATGCAGGCCGCCGAAATGCAAATTACGAACAACCATCCCACGCCTTTTACGCGCCCGCCCGGGATCGTGGATAAAGTCATCTGTGCGATCTCCGGCGCCGAACCTTCCAAATGGTGCCCGCAGGAGCGCACTGAGATTTTTGCCGAAAACCAGCCACCCTTGCCTGCCGATGACGACCTGTGGAAGAAAGCCGTGATCGATACCTGGACGGGCCTGCTGGCTTCCTCTGATTGCAACGAGTTCGTTGACGACCAGATGACGATCAACGTGACCGACCAATCGGCGCGGAGTTGGATTCGCAAGGATGCCGATGGAACCGCTTGGGCCAAATCGATGGGATTTGACCGTCCCTTCTTCTTTATCCCCGATGGACAATGCCAATCCAGCAGCCCACACGCCTCGCTGTCTTTCCAAAGCCCCAGCGACGGCGACACGGTGACCACGACCAGCCTCGACATCAACGCCGTTGCATCGGCTACCAACGGATTCAAGGATTGGCACCTCGACTGGGCCAAAGGGGACAACCCGAATGACGGTGACTGGCAGGTGTTGAAGCAGAGCGACCAACAGGTGAAGGACCCCGCAACGATCTACAACTGGGACTTAAGCCAACTCGGCGACGGCACTTATAGTTTGCGCCTGTATATGGATAATAGCAATGGCGGCTACGCCAAGAAAAGTATTACCGTCAAAGTGCAATTGCCCACCCCCACGCCAACTCTCACGCCTACGGCCTTGCCGCCAACGCCCACCGATACGGCTCTGCCGCCGACAAACACACCCCTTCCAACCTCTACCAATACGCCGGTACCGACGCCCACCGGTACGCCAATCCCTGTAGATACTGCTGTTCCAACCAATACCCTGGTGCCCACCGCCACAACGTCGCCGTAAACAATGACGAAGAGCCGCACGCTCAGAAGTGCGGCTCTTCGTCAATAAGTGTTGCCGAAACCGGCGCTTATTCCATTCCTTGAAAACTTTCTTGTTGGCCCCATTTCTTGAGGCCCCAGGTGCCTGTTTCGGGGACGGCGCGGCCTTCCAAGTCGATGAATTCGTCTGAGGCCAGTGCTGTGTGGATGGCATCTTCGATGCTTGCCTGGGTTTGTTCGTTCCACGCAAGCATGCCTTTGCCGGCCAGCGCCATCAGCGCTGCGGCGTGGATGTGCAAATAGGGCGCGGGTTCGCCGCGCTGTTCCAGCCAGGTTCGGATGGCCTTCTTGACGAAGTTCACGTCGACGGGAAGTTTATTGGGGCGTGCCTTCGTGGGTTTTTGCAACAGGAGTTGCAGCGGCTCCGACTCGGCGTGCGCGCTTACTTTCAGCACCTCGAATCCGGCAGCGCGCGCCGCCAGCACTGCGGCTGTGACGAAAGAAGGTTCTGCTTCGGCCAGTGCGGCGAAGAAAAGCGTTTCGGGCGAAGCGATCTCGATTAAATTCGAGAAGAGCGCACGTAGCGCCTCCGCATGCCAGCTCCAATCATAACGTCGCCGGCGCAGCACCGCTTTGAAGGGCCCAACGGCTTCGTGTCCCCATAGCCAACCGGCCCATAGAGCAGAAAGCGTCCAAAAGGCCTGGTTGGGGCGCGGGATCGTTCCGGAGACAGCTTTGAGCGGGATGTCGCTCAGAGCGGGGGTCAGGTCGCGCAGCGGGCCTTCGAAGATGACTATTCCGCCGGATTCGGGCGGTTCGTCGGGCCAAAGTGCCGATGGCAGAGGAGCCTCATCTGTGGCCCAGGCCTTGACGCCCGCTTCCAACGCCAGCCAGACGTTGTTCTCGCGGAAGATATTGGGAAAGCTGAGTTGCTTTGGGCGCGGGCGTTCCGACGGATGCGCCCAGAGAGAGTTGCAGGCGTCGCAGGCCCACAGCAATAAGGCTTGCATGCAGCGACGGCGCTCGTCCGTGGTGGAAATGCCGTCCAGGCGGTTGATCAACGTCCCCAGAGCGTAGACGGCGCGTGGCTGGTAGAAGGTCAGGGCCTCTTCGGCGAAGGGGCGATCGGGGTCGTTGCCCGGGGCAATGCGTTCCAGCGCGCGGGCACGGTGCAGGCCAGCGCTACGCGCCCATTGCGCCGCGCGTTCGAGGTCGTCAGACGTGGTGGGTTGTTCGCCGCCGTGCCCACAGAAAAGACAGTTGTAGATTCTGCCCGTCATGGTTCCGCTGCGACTGTCCCAGAGAAAAGCTTCTGCGGCCACCTCGTGCCCACAGTTGGCGCAGTGCGTAAGGTATAACGACTGAATGTGTGTTTCCAGACGTTCGTTCTCTTTGCGGGCCGCGGCCAGGTCAGAGAGAGCCGCTTGCAGGTCAGCCAGGGTGGGTGGTTGCGCCGTCAGGTCGAGCAGGAAACGTAGGACGGGGTTTCCGGCAGCGACAAGCACACGCTGCCCGGCACGGGCCAACTCGACAGCGAAACGGGGCGAGGCGCCGAAAGGGTCGAGCAGCCAATTCCCTGGGGGCCCGATCTGTGCGGAAAAGGCACGGGCGGGACCGTCTGGCACAGGTGGCAGGAAACGTGCCAGCGGGCCACTGGCCCCCGTCCATTTTTCTAGTGGAAATGGCATGGAGTCGAGAATATCCATACCTTCAGTATACAGAGAAATCATTCTTCAACCAAGGCAGCTCTTTGGGGCCTTCGGGACGTTTTATTGCGAAATCTCTGACATTAATGCCTTACAAATTCCTAATACAAGCGTAAAATTATAAAGAATCCATGTTAAGATAGGACGATATGACACCGCCTCCTGCAGAACGCATCCTTGTCGTGGAAAGCGATCCTGATGTCAGTGATTTGATCGCTCGTCAGGCGCTCCAACCACTGGGTTATCGTGTAACGGTTGCCACCGACGGTGCAACAGCGATCCGACAGGCATTACAATTTCAGCCGGATGTTATCCTCGCCAATTTAAATCTTAAGGGTCTCAGTGGAAAAGATTTGCTGGTGGCTTTTTCGTCGCAAGGCATCACGATGCCCGTGATCGTATTGGCTGCACAGGGAGACGAACCCAATGTGATCCAGGCCTTCCGTTTGGGCGCATATGACTATTTGTTGTTGCCTGCACGCGAGACGGAGGTGGTGGCAGTGGTGGAGCGGGCGCTGAAACAGATGCGGGAGGGACGTGCCCGCCAGCAACTCGATGCGCAACTCAAGAAGACCAATGCGGAACTCCAACGTCGCGTACGCGAACTGACCACCATTTTTTCGGTGGGGCGAGCCGTGATCTCTGTTACCGACCAACACGTCTTGTTCACGAAAATCGTCGAAGCAGCAATGACAGTGGCCGAGGCCGATATGAGTTGGCTGACGCTCAAAGATGAGCGTAGCAAAACGTTCCTGCTGGCGGCGCATCGGAATTTGCCGAACGCCTGGGCGCAGAAGGTTGGCCAGCCATTGGATGACGGCGTGAGTACGTTGGTCGCGATGTCGGCTGAGTCCTTGAGTATTTCTGGCGACCCGGTCAAAAAGTTCAAAATCTCTGCGGTAGGAAAGTCCGCGATGGTGATGCCGATTAAGGTTCAGAACGAAGTCATCGGCCTGCTCACCGTCATCCGCAAAAACGAGCGCGCTTTCGGGGATGGTGAACAAACTTTGCTGGAGGCCATCGCCGACTACGCTTCAATTTCATTGGTCAATGCACGCCTTTTCCGTGCACTGGCGCAAACTGCCGAAGCTGCCCAGACTGGTGAAAAGAATAAAAACGAAATGCTCGAAGCGATGCGAAAACAGGTCCGGGCGACAATGCAGACATCGCTCTATCCCCTCGAATTACTTCTGGGTGGGAAAATGGGGCCGCTGACGGAGGAGCAACAACAGGCTCTGACAAGCGTGCATGACTCCATTAAGCAGTTGATCCTTCAGGTCAATGAACATAAGACGCAACCGCAAAAGGTAAGATAAAATCGTTTCAATGCCAAAAACAGACTTGATCCTGCTCGCAATGGAAGAATCGCCCACTCTGGGTCTGCTGGAGCGGGCGCTACGCGCTGCTGGCTATGGCGTTGCCGTGGCCAAAGATCAGCCCACCCTCGAGAAAACGCTGCTTGAGACGACGCCTACACTGGTGGTCATCACCGAAACGTTGAGCGGCAAAAAAGGGTTAGACTTGGCGTCTACGATGTTAGAACGCTTTCCTACCCTGCCTGTTATTCTATTTGCCACGCGAGATGATCCGGTGATGGGAAAGCAGGCTATCAAGGCAGGTCTGAGCGATTATCTTTACCCGCCTCTCAAGATCGACGATATTGTTCAGGCGGTCAAGCATAGCCAGAAACGCGCCGAACAGATGGGGGACTGGGTGCGGCGCGAAGTGCGCCGTACCACCGCCTCCCTTGAACAGCGCATTAACGAGATGGAGACTCTCGTCAAATTGGGAAGCTCCATCACCAGTTCGCTCGACCTCGACAGCGTGCTGACCAGCGTCGTGACCGCCTCGGTCGAATTGACCGGCGCAGAAGAAGGCCACCTGTTGATGCTTGATGAAAAGAGCAACGAACTTTACATGCGTGCCGGACGTAATTTCGAGGAAAATTTTGCGCGCACGTTCCGACTCCCCGTGAAGGACTCCATTGCCGGACAGGTAATCCACACCGGGCAACCTGTCGCATTCAACGAGGATTCACCCAACAAAATCAAGACCTCCTATCTGGTCTATTCATTAATTTATGTGCCGTTGCACGCCAAAGACAAGATCATCGGCGTGCTTGGCGTGGATAATCGCGTTAATAAGCGTCCATTTACGCAGCACAATGAACTGCTGATGAGCGTGCTGGCTGATTTCGCTGCCATTGCCATCCAGAACGCACAGACGTATCAGACCATCGAGCAGGAACATGCAAAATTCGAGACCACCCTGGTCAATATTCAGGATGGCGTGATCCTGTTGGACAAAGAAAATTGCATTTTGTTGATCAATCCGGCAGCTAAGAAAGCTTTCGGCCTCGGTCTGAGCGACTTGAGCGGGATGTCGGTGCTCGAAGCCATCAAGCATCACGATTTCGCCGGTTTACTCAATTCCATTACAGACAACCCGCTCAAGTCCCACGAAATTGCCTTCGAAGACGGACGCGTGTTTAACGCGCAATACTCACCCATTTCCGAAATTGGCGCAGTGATCACGCTCGAAGATATTACTCATCTCAAGATGGTTGATCGCCTCAAAAACGATTTTATTCATACCATCTCGCACGACTTACGTTCTCCATTGACTTCGATTATGGGCTATGTGGAACTGCTCGAGCGTGTGGGCCCACTCAATGATCAGCAGAAGACGTTTGTCAAGCATGTCCAAAACAGCGTGCAGAGTATCACAGCCATGGTTAACGATTTGCTTGACTTGGGCCGCATTGAGGCCGGTTTCGATACGCGCCGCGATGAAGTTTCGATCGAGACGATCTTACAATATACGATCGATAATCTTGCCAAGCAGATCGAGGATAAAAAGCAAAATCTACAACTAAACGTTGCTGACTCGGTTCCGATCGTACGTGGCAATCCGATTCGTTTGCGACAAATGGTGGACAACCTGTTGGTCAATGCTCTCAAATATACGCCGGAAGGGGGCACAATCACCGTCAATTTACATCCGGACGATGAACAGGTCATCTTCGAAGTGATCGATACGGGCGTTGGCATTCCAACCCTGGATCAGCCGCATATTTTCGAGAAATTCTATCGGGCCAGTAATGCACCGAAGGGAACGCCTGGTTCGGGGCTGGGGCTGGCAATCGTAAAGTCGATTGTGGAGAGCCATCAAGGACGGATTTGGGTCGAGTCAGCGATTGGCAAGGGCTCCAAGTTTATTGTCGTTTTACCCACTTTCAAAGACGAAGACGAAATTCTTAATTGAATCCAGAGTGAGAATCGCAACCGGGCGGGAATATAGATGTCCAGAAAAGTTTTTTCCAAAGGGTGTGGGAAATGGCGGTAAACTGAGAAGAAAACGCGAGGAGAATTCTGCCATGAAAGGAAATCAATCGAAAATCAAACGGCTGCGAGAGTTATT
>JBJKRF010000119.1:0-7951 GCA_046704785.1 Anaerolineales bacterium
TTCGTTCGTCCATCATCGGTGCCAGCAATTTGTAGACTCTTTCCATTCGTTGAATTGTAGCGGTATTTTGCATCCGTGAGTTAAACCACTGCCGAAAAAATATGTCAACTTATTTTGACGAGGCTCCATAGTGGAAAACCGGGATGAAACAACTCTGCGCTGCTATTGGCCAGCGGGATGACATCGTTACCCACTACACTTGCCGATTATCCCCATCTCCAGGTAGTGCCGTCTTTGCCATCCTCGATGGTGACGCCCAGCCCTTTGAGGCGGTCGCGGATCAGGTCGGACAGGGCCCATTGTTTTTGTTGGCGGGCTTCGGCGCGGACGTCGACCAGCAGATCGATGAATTTATCGGCGTCACCCGACCCTTTCTTTTCGCTCAGGCGCAGCCCGAAGACGCCGGCCAACGCGCGGATCAAATCCTGCGCGGGTTGAAGTTGCGCCCCGGTTGCACCGCCGTCGCGGGCGGTGTTGACGGCGCGCACCAGGTCGAAGAGATTGCCCAGCGCCCCGGCGGTGTTGAAATCGTCGTCCATGGCGGCGATAAAAGCCTGCTGGGTAGCGTCGACCTGGGCCAGGAGGGCAGAGGCGGCCTCCGCCGGGAGTCCCTGCGCTGACGGCGAGGCTGGCCGAAGTCCGGATTTGATCCGTTCCAGGCCCTTTTCGGCGCTGTCCAATGTCTCGTCGTTGAACATCAGCGGGGCGCGGTACGACCCGTTCAAAACCAACATGCGCATCACGTCGGCATCGCGCTTGGACAGGAATTCTTTGATGCTGATGATGTTGCCAAGCGATTTGGACATTTTTTCGCCGCCGAGTTGCAACATGCCGTTGTGCATCCAGTAGCGCGCGAAAGGTTTGCCCGTGTAGCTTTCGGATTGGGCGATTTCGTTTTCGTGGTGCGGGAAGATGAGGTCGTTGCCGCCGCCATGGATGTCGATTTGCTCGCCGAGTTCCTGCAGGTTCATGGCCGAGCACTCGATGTGCCAGCCGGGGCGGCCTTTTCCCCAGGGGCTGTCCCAGGAGGGTTCGCCGGGCTTGGCAGCCTTCCACAGGGCAAAATCCATGGGGTGTTCCTTGGCTTCCTCGACTTCGATGCGGGCGCCGGCCTGCATATCGTCCAACTTGCGCCCGGAGAGTTTGCCGTAATCCTCGTCTTGGGTGACGCGAAAGTAGACGTCGCCGTTGGAGGCGGCGTAGGCGTAGCCTTTTTCGACCAGGCCTTGCACGAAGGCGATGATCTGCGCCATGGTCTGACTGACCCGCGGCTTGGAGGTGGCCGGCAGGATGTTCAGATCGGTGAGGTTCTGGTCGAACTCGTCGATATAGCGCTTCGACAGGACGAAAGGATCCATGTTCATTTGATTGGCGCGGTTGATGATTTTATCGTCCACGTCGGTGTAGTTCATGACGTGACGGATGTTGAACCCGCGATAGGCGAGATAACGGCGAACGATGTCGAAGACGAGCGCCGACATGGCGTGTCCGACGTGTGCGTCGTTGTAAACCGTCGGGCCGCAAACGTACATTTTGACAATGCCGGGCTCGATCGTCTGAAAGTTTTCTTTTTTGCGGGTGAGCGTATTGTAGATGCGCAGCATGGCTTTCTCCTGCAAATGATGTTCAAGCATACCCTTACTTTATCATATCTGTTTGGTTTGTACCATTTCCTGGTTCTGGTTTTCCAAGATTGTCTGTTGGCAAAGGGCCCTCGCCATACTTGTTCGGGCCTACGGTTCCTTTGACGAACCCCAGTGGAACCAAAAGAACGAGCCAACCAAGCAAGGGCACCAGTGCGATCAGGCAGTACCATCCGGACTTACCGATGTCATGGAACCGTTTTACTGCAATGACGATCAATGCCGCCACAAGAGGGATTTCCAGAAGCGGCGCAAAGATGGAGATGGCGACGACATTCTGCCCATTTTCTAAAACGGCGACGAGGAAAACCAGGACGAAAAGGATGACGCAAGGCACGATCATGGCCAGCCACCAGGTTCGGCGACTGAGCCGTCCGTTGGCAGAGAGATACACTTTCCACTCGAACATGTTTTTTACTCCTTGATCGATAAAAATGACGTGCGTTCTGGCTTTTCCGGCATGGACTCGCCGACTACGGAGCGGCCCGCTGGCCGACGCCGAACCAGCTTGCCAGCAGCGGGTTGGGGCGCAGCACGCAGGCATAGATGAACAGGGGAACCAGCACCCCGGCGGCGAACGAGAGCGCGTCCGCCGGGTATTCGCCCAGTCCAACGGCCACCAGCTTGTCGTGCAGGTAGAACTGCACCGCGTAATGGAAGATCAACACCACGATCGAAGCGCCGCCCACATACTGCAAAGCCCGGAAGCCGCTGTGCCAGCCCCGCTCCAGCCAGCGGGCGAAGGCCAGTACCATCAAGCTGCCCGACAGCACCTTGAGCGTCACGATCACAAACGAGTCGTAGCGCCGGACGTAGAAATCCAGCGTAGCGGGGGAGAGCAGGTTCAGGCCGAAGAACAAGGCCGTCGCACCCAGCAGCACCCAACGCGAATCCAGCCATTCGAAGGGCAGCGAACGCCGCAACTCGTAGCCGGCCAGGAAGAACGCCCCGGTCACCAGCAGCGCGTCCGCCGTCCAGGGCAGGCCGTCGAAACGGAAAGCGTGTCCGGCCAGCGAGAAGGTAAAGGGCCAGAAGGCTTTCAAGGTGGCAACGCCCAGGCCCAACAGCGCCAGCAGCAACAGCGCCCGCAGCCAGCCTTTCGCCAGGCGGTCATAGATCAGCTTGATAACCACGAAGGCAAAGATATTCAGCAGGAATAAATGCGGCAGGAACCACAACGGCGGCCAGTCCAGCGAATTCGTGCCCGCGAAAACGGCTTTCCCCAGGCGGCGTAGGATGGTCGGCAGGCCCATATCGGAATACAGAGCCGAGGTCAGGTAGAGCGTCAGCACGGCGGCGATATACGGCAACAGCAGGCTCTTGAAGCGCCGCTTCACCAGTTGCCAGAAACCGTACTCCTTCTTGAAGAACATGCCCGAGACCAGGAAGAAGAACGGCATGTGGAACGAATAGATGGTCTGGTACACCAGGGGAAAATCGTCTTTGATGTGGTTGTGCCCCAACACCACCAGCAGGATTCCGAGACCTTTGGCTACGTCGAGCCACGCGATCCGTTTTGTGGACATAGCAACTCCTCCTGCTGCTGCCTAATCCTGGAAGACGAAGGTGGGCGCCCCCGTGGCGTCCGTCTGCAAACGGAACAGGCCCCCCGTGGCCGGGAAAGCCGTCAAATCGGCCGGACTCACACCCTTGCGCGCCGAAGTGACGTACAGCTCATTCCGTTGCGCGCCGCCGAAGACGCACGAACTGACGTTTTTGGCCGGCATGGGAATGCGTTCCAGCAGTTGGCCGTTCTCCGGCTGCCAGACGGTCAGCGCCGCCCCGGCCCACATTGCCACCCACAGCCGGCCCTCGGCGTCGGAAGTCATGCCGTCCGGCCAGCCGAATTCTGGCGGCACACGCACCGCCACGCGCGGGTTGGCGATCGCGCCGCTTTGCGCGTCGTAATCGAAGGCCTGGATTTCGTGCGTGGGCGTATCGATGAAGTAAAAGGTGCGCCGGTCGGGGCTCCAGGTCATGCCGTTGGAGATGCGCAGGCCCGTGAGCAGCGTCTGCAGGCTGCCGTCCGGGCTGAGCGAGTACAACGAACCGCTGGCTTGCTCTTCGGCATCGTCCATCGAGCCGGCCAGGAAGCGCCCTTCAGGGCTGCATTTGCCGTCGTTGAAGCGGTTGCCGGGCAGGTGCGCTTCAAGGGGAGCGATCCTGCTCACTTCCGCGCTGGACAGGTCGAGGCTGGCCAGACCCTCCTTCATCGCCAGGATGACGTTTCCGCTGCGGGTCGGCACCGCGCAGCCGAGCAGGCTGCCCACCTCGTAACTACGGTCGCTGCCTTCGATAGGATGGTAGACGTGCAGGCGCCCGGCGCGGATGTCCACCCAGGTGAGCAGTCCGTTGCGGGCTTCCCAACTGGGGCCTTCACCCAGGAAAGCCCTGGCATCGACGAGCAGTTCGGGGGCGCTGTATCGCATATCATCCTCACGGTCATGGAGCGTTTTTGAGTCGAACGGGGAGGCACATTTGCAACCGTGGGCATTATATCAGGTGGCCTTGTGAGAATCGGCGAACGAACGGATTTGTGAGGGCGCGGGCAATCCCAAAGAATCTGTCTGGCAGACTGCCTGTTTGCGATTGCAGGCTTTTCCTCTATAATGTGTGCAGGAGGTTAAGATGGACCCTATCACGTTAGCGAGCGGCACGTTGGCCTTGCTGGCGCCTTCTCTGGCCAAGGCCGGGGGAGTCGTCGTCGATAAGGCCGTGGAGTCTCTGCCCGAGGCTGCCGGGAAACTGTGGGAAGCCATTTCGGCCAAGTTCGAAGGCCGGCCCGCGGCCCAGGAAGCTGCCAAAGACCTGGCTGCCGCGCCCGACGATGCCGATAACCAGGCGGCTTTCCGTAAGGAACTCCGGAAGGCCCTGAGCGACGATCCCGAATTTCTGGCGGCCCTGTCCGACTTGTTGTCCAAGGCGCAGCAGGAGCACCAGGCTCAGGGCGGCGTAAACGTCAGCGTGGGCGGCAGCGTCTCCGGCAACATCGTCATCGGCAACAACAACCGCGTCAACGACAAAAAGTAATTCGCATGACGACTCCGGCTCCGGTCTCGGTTCAGGTGGGCGGCAACGTCGATGGCAGCATCGTCATCGGCAACCATAACTTCGTCGTCAATACCAATCACGGCACCATCGTCTACCAGCAAGCCGCGCCGCAGGTGCGCCGGCGAACTTTCACGCCGCAGCCGCCACGCGCGCCGCGTGGCTTCGTAGACCGCGTGACGGAGCTGAACCAACTCGAAACCTGGATCGCCGCCAAAGAAATCGTCTTGCTGCATGCGCCGGACGGCCTGGGAAAGTCGGCTTTGCTGCGCCAGGCGGCCAACGGCGCGGCGGCCAAGGCGCTGCCCGATGGCGTGCTGCTGCTCGAAAGCCTGGACGCCGACAGCCAGACCCTCGGCCCTGAAGATGTCCTCCAACGCCTGTTCGATGCGCTCTTCGAGTCGAACCCACCGCTCAAGGTCGAGGCCGCTACGGCGCGCACCTACCTGAGCAACACCCGCCCGCTGGTGCTGCTCGACGAAATCCCGCTTTCCCCGGCGCTGCTGCAGCTCCTGCCCGATCTCTTCCCGCAGGGTGCGCTGCTGCTGACCGCCGACCTGGGCACGAGCGGCGATCTGCAACGCCTGGCGCTCGGCCCCTTGCCGCGCGACGAAGCCATCCGGTTGCTGGCCGAAAAAGCGGGCCTGGTTGTGGACGAAACGCGCGCGACTCTCGACGGGATTTGCGCCCTGCTCGACGACGTACCGCTGGCGGTCAGCCTGATCGCCAACCTGCTGCGCGAGACGCACCTTCCCCCCGAGGCCTGTCTGGCCGCTTTGGGGGCCGAATCTGTATCCACGCGCGATCCCGTTTCGGCGGGACTCGACCGCGCCTTTCTCCTCGTCTTCGACAAACTCAGCCCCGACGAACGCCAGGTGTTGGCTGCGGCAGCTCTGACGCCCGGCGTCTCGATGACGCCCGACTGGCTGGCGGCGGCCCTGGGCAGCGCGGACGTGACGCCTTTTGTGGAACGTCTTCAGGCGCTTGGCTTGCTCTTCACCAACAGTCCGCGCCTGCGCCTGCCGCCCGGCATGCGCCTGATGGTTCGCCAGCGTGCAATCGAATTGCTGGATGAAGACGCCTTGCTTTCGCGGCTGGCGGAATATCTGGCGTCCGAGTTTAAGCGCCACCCGCTGGACTGGGCCATCATCGGCGGCGAACTCGGCAACGCCTTCGGCGCGTTGAGTTGGGCCGTCCGCGCTGGCGAATGGACGGAAGTGGCCGCCCTGGGCCGTGCGCTCGATCCCTATCTTAGCCTGCACGGCTTGTGGAACGCCTGGGGCCGCGTGCTCGATTACCTGCTTACGGCGGCGCGTAACGCCGGGGAGCGCGCCCTGGAAGCTTGGGCGCTTCACCAGCTTGGCACGCGCCTGATCGGCCTGGGGAATCCGCCTGGGGCGTCCGACCTGCTGCGCCAGGCTCTGGATATCCGCCAAAGCCTGGGCGACTCCACCGGGGCGGCTTTCACCCGTCACAACCTGGCGCTTTTGTCTGCGCCGCCAGTCGAACCGCCGCATCCGAAGGGCCGTCTGCCGCGCTTGCTGTTGGGCGGATTTTCATTGGCGCTCGTGGCGGCGGCAGTTGTCATGCTGCTTTTTAGTCCCGTTTCGCCGTTGCATCCGCCGCCTACGAAAACGCTCACGCCTACCACTACGCCAACCTCCAGCGTGACTCCAACCTTCACGCCGACCATCACTGCTACGCTCACGGCCACGTCGACGGCCAGCCTCACGCCAACGCTTACGCCCGCCATTAGTAGCCTCTACGCCACGCCGGACCCTGCTTACTACGGAGGCGCCCCGGAGTTTTGCGATTCCCACGTGGAGTTCCATGTCGACCTTGCGGGCAAGCCCCAGGTCAAATGGGTGTATGTCCAGTATGTGTACCGGCCCAAGCCGCCGCTCGACGTTATCCTGGTTGGGCCCACGGCCACAATACAGCCTTATACGGTGGGCCTGCAACTTGTCAGTGGGAGCGAGTACGTGGGTACGATCGACACTAACAATCCGAAGCAGCCCGCCAGCCGGTGGCTGGGCCAAAGCTCCGGCTGGATCGAATGGAGCGCGATCGTTGTCTATGAGTCGGGGGGGGCGTCCACGCCGGTGCCGGGGCCGACCGATCCACTGGAATATGGCTGCCCGTCCATTCCATGACGGGGCGGCGCTGTTTTACGCACGAAGCACCTGAATAGGGTCTGAGCACGGGGGAAAGGAAAATTCCGAAAATTCACCTATTGACTTAATAGAATATTTGTTCTATAACTATAGTATATCTGGTATCTACGCATTTCCCAAGGCAAGCAAGAGGTAGCCATGAATAACACCCCTGTAAAATTTCTTAGTCTGTTCCGCAAGGCAAGCACCCAACGGGGCGCCGTGTTCGGAGCGATTTTACTGGTCGCTTTGCTGGCCTTCGAGGTCTTCAATTATTCCACCACCGATTTTGCATTGACCGACCTGCTCGGCACGAACCTGACCTTCCTGGGTCTGCGCTGGGCCACCATTCTGTCCATCGCCTTTTGCGGTATCGATTTTGCCGGTATCGCCCGTCTGTTCACGCCGCAACAGGGCAGCGACGAGCCCACCGAAGTGTGGTATCTGTTCGGGGCCTGGATCCTGGCTGCCACCATGAACGCCAGTCTGACGTGGTGGGGCGTGGCGATTGCCATCAACAGCCATGTGGCGCAGGGCGCCGTCATTGTTGGGCGCGAGACGCTCTTCAAGGTGATTCCCATCTTCGTGGCGGTGATGGTCTGGATCATCCGTATCCTCATCATTGGGAGTTTTTCGATGGCCGGCGAACGCCTGTTCAGCATGGCGGGTGTGCAGCCTGCCCGTGGGGCTATCTCGCATGCGACGAATCCGGCTCTGCGCCCTTCGACCAATGCGACCTACCGCCCCGTGACGAATTCCACCCCATCCCGGCCGGCCTCGCGCCCGAGCAACCCTTCGCGTCCTGTGCGTCCCGAACCGACCTATCACCCCGTTGGCATGGCGGCCAAGTCGCACGACGAAGCGGAAACGCCCTGGCGTTAGAAGAAAGAGGTCTTTCCAGGCGATGCCGTTTTTCACTCGAATCAAAAAAGCGTCCAGCCGGGCGCTTTTTTGATGTATTTCAGGTTCCCGTCGTAAGGGAGCAAATGTGGGGGTGTTTGGGGCCGCGGTGGGGGGCCCGACCCCCCCCACCCCAAAAACCACCCCAAAATTAAAAAAAAAACCAATTTTTTATTTTTTTTTTTATATTAATATTTTTAAAAATAA
>JBJKRF010000120.1:0-50989 GCA_046704785.1 Anaerolineales bacterium
AAAAGCAGGTTTTTTAGTGGGAATGGGGGGTATACAGGGGTTTTATGGGGGGGGCGGGGGGCGCACCCCCCCCCCCCCACCCCCACATTTACTTCCTTACCACGGGAAATCCCAAAGAACCAAAATCGAATCCGCTGCTATATAATGGGTCTGGCGATTTCGTTTTGATTTTACTCTGGAAGCAGGGAAACTGAAACAATTCCAGGCAGGACCTATCAGGGTTTCACAAGAAAGGCAATATCACGGCAAGCCGCCGCTTTTCGGCGGCGTGACAGTCTCCAGACAAGCCAGGCGATTGCTTCACTCCGCAATGACAACATTATAGAGGAGACAGACTGTCAGACTTTGAAGCCCAGGCAGGACCTATGATATAATCCCCCTGCCTCTAATCGTAGGAGCAGAATCAATGACGGATAACCTGTAGAAAACCACTTGTCTTTTCTGGGCACGACCCGCTGTTAAGATTTCAGCCGAGGGCGCTTGCCCTCGGTTTTCATTTCCCCACCGGGAGCTACAGGTTGAATCATGCTTACTGCGCACCATCTCAAAAAATCCTACGGCATCCACACCATTTTACAAGACATTTCCTTCAGCATTAGCGCGGGAGAACGCATCGGACTGATCGGCCCCAACGGCTGCGGCAAGACGACGCTCATGCGCATTCTGTCCGGCGTCGAACAAGCAGACCAGGGGACGGTGGCTTACACACGCCCCGATTTGCGGATCGGTTACCTGGCCCAAGGCCTGGACTTCGCAGACGGACAGACGTTGCAGGCTACCCTCCGCCCCGATACCGTTTCGGCAGAGGAACTCGAATCCCAGGTTGCCAGGCTGGCTGTGGCCTTATCTAAAAACCCTGGCGACGAGGCCCTGCAAACCCGTTATGACTCGACGCTGAATCAGCTCGCCAGCGCCGATGTCCAACCGGAGGGCATCCTTGGCCCTCTGGGGCTAGGCGACTTCCCGCTCGACACGCCAGTCGCCCACTTGAGCGGTGGTCAGAAAACGCGCCTGATGCTGGCACAGGTGCTACTCAACCATCCGCACCTGCTGCTGCTCGATGAACCCACCAACCACCTCGACATCTCAATGCTCGAATGGCTGGAAGACTGGCTGGCGCGCTTCCAGGGAGCCGCCCTGGTCGTTTCGCACGACCGCGCCTTTCTCGACAACAGCGTCAACCAGATACTCGACTTCGGCCCCGCCACTCATACGCTTCGCGCCTATATGGGCAACTACACAGCTTACCTGGAGCAGTACTTGAAAGAGCGCGAAAAGCAATCGCAAGCATACGCCGACCAGGTTGCAGAAATCCGGCGCATGAAACAGGACATCGCTCGCACCAAGCAACAATCCTTGAAGGTCGAACAAACCACCACACCGCGCCAGCCCGGTGTACGCCGCATTGCAAAGAAAGTAGCGAAAAAAGCTCTGTCGCGCGAGAAGAAATTGGAACGGTATCTGGAATCGGGGGAACGCATCGACAGACCACGCCCCTCCTGGCAGATCAAACTAGACTTCGACTCAGCCTCCCACCAGAGCAAGGACGTTCTTACCGCCGAAGAGTTGTGCATTGGCTACGCGCCAGAAAAACCGCTACTGAACAACCTGAATTTGCACATCCGGGCCGGGCAGCGTATTGCCATTACCGGTTCCAACGGCGCGGGAAAAACCTCACTCATGCGAACCATCGCCGGAACGCTGGCGCCGCTGTCGGGGAGTCTGAAGCTGGGGACCAACATCAAACTGGGCTACATGGCCCAAGAGCAGGAATTACTCGACCCGTCGCTGAGTCCGTTGGAGACGCTGCAAAGCGTGGCTTCCTTCAACGAAACGGAAGCCCGCCACTTTCTGCATTTCTTCCTTTTCAGCGGCGATGATCCGCTGCGCCCCAGTGGCAATCTGAGCTACGGCGAACGCGCCCGCTTACAGTTGGCAATGCTCGTCGCCCAAGGTTGCACATTCTTGTTGCTCGACGAGCCCATCAATCACCTCGACATTCCTTCGCGGGCGCGCTTTGAGCAGGCCCTGAACACCTTTAAAGGGACGGTGCTGGCCGTCGTGCACGACCGTTACTTTATCCAAAATTTCGCCGAAGAAGTGTGGACGGTCGAGAACGGGAGCGTGAAAACATGGTAAACGGCCCCACCCCCTACCCGGATGTCAACGAAACCTTGAACCGATTGTGCGCCAAAGTCACGGCGCTTCTGGGCAAACAGTTTGTGGGCATGTATCTCTATGGCTCGCTTTCCAGTGGGGATTTCAACCCGGAGAGCAGCGACATTGATTTTGTCGTCGTTACCGAGTCAGTTTTATCGCCGGAAAGGATTGCCGCCCTGGAGAGACTTCACCAGGCGCTTTGGGCAAGCGGCTCGAAATGGGCCGCTAAGCTGGAAGGCTCCTACCTCCCCAAAGCCCTGATGCGCCGCCACGACCCGCACGGCCCGGCCTGCCCGATCGTCAACGAGGGGCACTTTTACGTGGGCCGGCACGGCAGCGATTGGATGATCCAGCGACAGGTAATCCGCGAAGGCGTCGTCGTCCGCGGCCCCAATCCCAAGACGCTGATCGACCCCGTTTCGGCGAACGACATCCGGGCCGCCATTCGAGGCATACTACGGGAATGGTGGTTTCCCATGTTGGACGATGCCGCCTGGCTGCGCGAACACGGCAGCGCCTATCACGCCTTCGCCGTACTGACAATGTGCCGCGCCCTGTACGGTCTCCGCTACGGGCGTATTCTTTCCAAGCCAGCGGCGGCGCGTTGGGCGCAGTCCGAATTTGGCGATCAATGGCGGATGTTAATCCAGAAGGCGCTGGCTGCCCAAAGCGGAGCGCAGGCCGGGTTTCTCGACGAAACATTGAGATTGATCCGGTTTACCAGGGAACAAAGCGGCTGAGGCCCATTTCAGGAAAGCCCATCACCGGCTCCTTGTGTTAGAATTCAGGCCATGAAACGCCTTTTCTGGCTGGCACTGGCATTGGCGTTGGGCGCCTGCCAATCACAGCCACAGACGACGAATGTGTACCTTCAGGTGGGTGACCAATTCACCACGCTGCAAACCAAGAATTTGGCCCCCATGGCCCTGGCCGCCCAGGCCGGACTGAAACTCGCGCCAGCCGACAAGTTCTACTACAACGGCAACGAACTCCCCGCCGATTTTACGCTGCCAGACGCAACATCTTACACGCTGCAACTGCGCCACGCTGTCGCAGTGACTCTCAAATCACCGGATGGCACGACCACCTTCGACTCGACGGCGCAGACCATCGGGCAGGCGTTGGAAGGGGCCGGTGTGCAGTTGACCGTCAACGATTTCGTCGACCCGCCGGTGGAGACCCCGCTCGACGGCCCCGTCAGCGTGACGTACCGCCCGGCACAGGATTTCACTATCAGCGTGGACGGCCAATCGCTGGCGATAAAATCGTCGGCACAGACCGTCGGGCAAGTACTGGCCGAGGCGGGAGTCGCGCTCGAAGGGCTGGATACCAGCCAGCCGGAGGCGTCGGCGCCAACCCCTAAAAATGGGCAAATCCAGGTCACACGGGTAAGTGAGACCCTGACGCTGAACCAAAAATCCATCCCCTTCAAAACGACCTACCAGTATTCGTCCGATCTACCGCTGGACACGCAAAACATCCTCCAGACCGGTGAACCGGGGCTGGCAGTCACTCGCACGCGTGTGCGCTTAGAAGATGGGAAAGAAGTCTCGCACACCACCGAAGCCGAGACGGTGCTGCGCCCTGCACAGGATCAGATCGTTGGCTATGGGACGAAAGTGGTGCTGCAAAGCATCAAGACCGGCGGCGGGCAGTCTCTGCAATACTGGCGCTCGATGCGTATCTACACCACCTGGTACTCGCCCTGCCATTCCGGAGTTAGCCGCTGTTCCTACGGCACCGTCAGCGGACTGCCCGTACAGCGCGGTGTGGTGGCCGTGACGCGCGCCTGGTACAACCTGCTGGCCGGCCAACAGGTTTACGTGCCGGGTTATGGCGTGGCGACCATCGGGGACGTGGGCGGTGGTTTTCCCGATGACCGCCCCTGGATGGACCTAGCCTACGCCGACAGCGATCCCGGCGACCACCTGAGTGGTTGGGTTACGGTATATTTCCTGGCGCCAGCCCCACAAAATGTTCCCTACAACTTGCCTTAATGTCTCGTCTTGAACGCAGTATTCTATATCCCCTGGCAATCATCGCCGTCATCATCTGGTGCGTTGTCGTCTATAAACTTTACCAGGCTTGGCAAACGCCGCTTGGTCCCAGCATGGCCCTGCCAACTTTGTCGGCTGGAGAACAAGCCAGCACACAAGTTGCATTGGCTGGAACCGCCGGCCCGACCAGCACACTGATTCCCGGTCAGCCTACGCTCACGCCCTATCAGGTTGCCACCAACGGCGCGCCGCTGTGCGGCGGGCCGGATGTAATGACCATCCTGGCCATCGGCTCGGACACGCGCGCCACCAGTTACCTGTACGGGTTGAGCGATGTTATTCGCCTGGTGCGCATCGATTTTGTGACGCCGCGCGTCAACGTGCTCGACTTTCCGCGCGACCTGTGGGTACAAATCCCCGATATTTCCAGCCACTACGGCATCGATCACGGCAAACTCAACCAGGCCTACTTATACGGAAATCCGGGCATGGGCTACTACGACGGTCCCGGCCAGGGACCGGGGCTGCTGGCACGCACCCTGGAACTAAATTTTGGCGCTCACCCCGACCATTACATCGCGGCCAATATGCAAACCTTCGTAAAACTGGTAGACGATGTGGGCGGTATCAACATCTACCTGCCCTACGATGTCGACGGGCGCAAAGCCGATCAGCCCAACCGCATGGATCTGTATTTTCCTGCCGGGCCCCACCATCTCAACGGCGAGCAGGCCCTGATGCTGGCGCGCATCCGACAGTACACGGTCTTCCAACGCACCGACCAGCAAAACCACATACTGTGCGGCCTGCGGGACGCCCTGCTCAGTCCCAGCAATATTCCGAAACTTCCCAAGATCATCGACGCCTTCGACGGCGCCGTGCAGACCGATTTGAGCGCCCAGCAGATCAGCCAATTGGCCTGCTTGTTGCCACACCTGAATTCCAAAAATATTACCTTCGTCAGCTTTCCCACCGACCTGCTCAAAGGCACCAGCATCTACGATAAAGACATGAAGCAAAACGTATTCATCTGGGACGCCGACTTCAACACATTGCGAATCTTCGTCTCTGCCTTCAACACGGGCATTTGGCCGGCCCCCTCGAGCGCCGTCCCGCCCCTGGTTACAAGCACTCCTTCGCTGGCCGGCGAGGAAGCGCAATACTCCTGCCCCTGATAATGGTTACGCCTCCCCCGCTAAACGCCGCTGCCCTGCTGCGCGAACATGGTCTCCAGGCAAAAAAGAGCCTTGGGCAGAATTTCCTGCAAGACGTAACCGCGCTGGAAAAAATTGTCGCAACGGCTGAAATTCAGCCGGACGATTCCGTGCTCGAAATTGGACCCGGCCTGGGGAGTCTGACCCGTTACCTGGCCTTGTCTGCCCGGTCGGTAACGGCGATCGAACTGGACCGCAAGTTGATTCCCGTTTTGGAGTCATTACTGGCCCCCTATCCCAACGTGCACCTCGTGGCCGGCGACATCCTGAAACACTCCCCTGTCAGCCTGGTCGACGCCGACGATTACCTGGTCGTCGCCAACATCCCTTACTACATCACCTCGGCCGTCTTCCGGCGGCTGCTCGAAGCGCCGCGGCGTCCGCGCCGCATCGTCCTAACCGTCCAGAAAGAAGTTGCCGGGCGCATCTGCGCCGCAGCGGGCGAAATGAGTCTGCTGGCGTTGAGCGTCCAGGTGTATGGCCGGCCCAAAGTCGCGGCAATGATCCCTGCCGGAGCGTTCTATCCACCCCCAAAAGTGGATTCGGCCATCCTACGAGTCGACCTGCACCCTTCGCCGTTGATCCCCTTCGAAGAGCTGGATCGATTCTTCGCGTTGGCCAAAGCTGGATTCAGCCAGAAACGCAAAACCCTGCGCAACGCACTCGCAGGGGGATTGCACATCCCCGCATCACAAGCAGCCAGCTTGCTGGAGGCCGCCGGGATAGACCCACAACGCCGCGCCGAGACGTTGAGTCTGGCGGCGTGGAAGCGACTTACGCACATCAAAAGCGGGACGGCTTAAGCCGTCCCGCTTACCGTGCTATTTCTTCGCGCCGCTTTTCCCTTTTTGAGCAAATCCCGGTACGCCCATTTGACCTGCCAGACGTGCAATGCCGCTTCCACCTGGATGGCGAAAGACATTTTCGACTTTCCCCAGCGCCGGTCGGCAAAATAGATGGGCACCTGCGCAAAACGATATTTCAGGCAATACGCCATGTACGTCATTTCGACGGTAAAGACGTAACCGTTGGCCCGAACACGCTCCAGGGGCATCTCTTGCAGCACCTCACGACGCCACAGGCGATAGCCGGTGGTCACATCACGCAGTTCGAAACCCAGGATCGTGCGAGCATAGAAATTTCCGAAACCCGAAAGCCATTTTCGCCAGAGCGGCCAGCGCACGTCCACGTTACCTCCGTCGACATAACGCGAACCAAGCACAACATCAGCGTTGTCCAACGCCTGGTGCATCGGAACCAAACTGCCGGGATCGTGGGAAAAATCCGCATCCATCTGACCGATCACGTCGGCCCCTTGCGCGATGGCCTGCTCGAAACCATCCATATAAGCCGTCCGCAGACCAAGCTTACCAACACGGTGGATGACAGACACGTGCGCCGGATCTTTTTGCGCCAGTTCATCGGCCACCTTTCCGGTGCCGTCCGGGCTGCCATCGTCGACAACCAGGATGCTTAGATTCTGCAAAGGAAGCGCAAATAAAGCGGAGACCAACTTTGGAAGGTTCTCCGCTTCGTTATAGGTTGGAACAATAACCGTCGTTTTCAACGGTTCCCCCGTTTATTTACGGCGACGAAGTAGTTCATTCTTTAAGTCTTCACCTGAGGAAAATTTCTTTTCGCCGGCGGTAATTGCAGCCACCCGCACGGCAAGGCGATCCTTGCGATCCATGACCTGCTCACGATCTTTGAGCGGGTAGAAGTAATCCAGCGATTGCTCGAGGCGCGTACGTACACGTTCTTCCAGCGCGCTTGCCACACCGCCATCGACCACCAACAGAAAGTCAGTGGGACCCAGGTGACCGAGGAAGTCCTCCTCGCCAGCAGAGTCGCGCATGGCATTGTGGATCATCAAGCTTACCGCCCGCATGACATCGTCTGACGCAACGAACCCGTAGTGTTCACGGAAAAAGTCAAGGTTATCCAACGTGACAAGCAACAGGCCCCAGGCGCTCTTCCCGCCAGCGCATTCGTTGAGTTTTTCGCCCACCAGTGTCCCTTCCGGCAGGCCTGTCACCGGATTAGTCAAAGTATCCTGGCTGGAACGCCGCAGGGAATTCCGCACACGTAAACGCAGTTCCTGAACGTCGAACGGTTTTGTGATGTAATCGTCCGCGCCCAGTTCCAGGCCATGCAAGCGGTCGGCGCGGTCGCGTTTTTCGGTCAGGAAAATAATCGGGATCGTATTGGTTTTGCGATCCGACCGTAAGCGTTTAGCCACTTCATAGCCGTCGATGTCTGGCAGACGGATATCGAGGATAATCAAATCGGGGCGGGCGGTGTTCGCAGCGCGGACACCATCTTCGCCCCAATTGACGGTAAAGACTTCATATCCTTGGACGCGAAAATATGCGTTCAGCATATCCGCAACGTCCAGGTCATCTTCTACAATCAGGATTTTCGGTTTTGGATCCGCCACGGCGCGCCTCGTCAGGCAATCGGTTCTTTCTGGATGATGAACTCACAAACTTCGTCACCCAGACCGACGCATTTGGACTCGTTAACGCGAAACTCGTTTCCACCGGAGACCCATTTCAGGCCTTCCTGCAACAGCCCGACCGCAATGAAACAGACCGGCTTATCAACACCGGAACGGCCCCAACAAACCGGACATTTATGAATGGTGTAAACGAACTCGTTTTCGCGCTCTTCAACTGTACTGTGCTGGTCGCTTACCTGGGAAAAAATCTTCGCCATGGCTGGGATGCCAATGCGAAGCTTCGCCTGCAAAGGCAGGACTTTGAAAGCCAGGTCACCTACGCCAGCCAGCGCGCCAAAATTTCGCAGTGCATCAGCGAAAGTCGCACGCCCGGCGCGCAAGGCAAGGCCTCGACCTCCACGTGGACCATACATCTCTTCAAGCGCTACGTTGATCGAGGAGACATCGGCAAAATCGAACTGTTTATCGAGATTGTCAGGGGGATAATTGTCAATATAAGTGCTCAAGCCAGCCAGGTTCAAAATGGCGTTCAATCCGTTCTTGCCCATCACCTCTTCGAGCGCCTTGATCATAATCAGGCCAAACTTGTTTGGGTAGTACAGTCCTGCTTTCTGGATTGGACTCATAACGATCTCCGCCTTAGATAAGTTTCTCTAGGTCTTCAGTGGCCCGGCGCATATCCAGGAAAATAAGACCCAGTTTGGCCTGTTCACGTGCCAATGCAGTCAACACGGCCTCCTGCCCTACAGACATCAAAATGACGTACCCCTTCTCGCCTTTGATATAAACCTGTTCCAGCGAACCCCGGCCCAACTCTGTAGCGATCCGTTCGCCTAACGAAAGCATCGCAGCAGACATAGCCGACACCCGGTCTTCTTCCACACCCTGCGGTAACGCTGAAGCAATACTCAACCCATCGACACTAACAATAGCCGACGCTTCAATATCCGGGGAAGAGGCCTGTAACTCGCGCAGGCGATCCACCATTTGTTGAGTTCGTGACTTAGTCAAAACAGCCCTCCTAAAAAGGATGTTCCCTGCTCATTGATTGGATTGCCAGTAGTTCATAGGTTGTCGCCGCTAATTTAGCACAGCGGCGACAATGTGTCAAGCAACAACGACTTTGTTTATTATAGCATGAGACTTACAATAGATTTACACTTTGCAGTTAAGCAGGGTGTTTGCAAAGCCCAATTCACCAAGCCCACTTTGATATATCGACGGCTTGGAGATCGCCAACGAGAGAGGGACAAAAGCATGTATAATTCGCAACGGGTAAGCCTATGAAGAAACTTTTTTATCTCGTTGTGATCTTGAGCCTATTCCTTACCACCGTACCGGCAAATAACATCGTCGCACAGGCCAGCCCGCCAGCAGAGGGAAATAGCGGTGCCGTGGTCTGTTCGCCGGACGTGTATCTCCAAGCGCCGGACGATTGTCTCCCCCTGGGGCCTTCTGAATATCTGACAGGCATGGCGCGCATGGGCATTCACTTACCCATCGAACCGCTGCCAGCTGTGAATCCAGACCCTTCGTTGAGTGACATTCCTTTTCTATACTACAAAGTCGATAACACCACCGGAACAAGTTTTTATCCCAGCCTGGACGACGCCATGAACAAAGTGGGTGCCGATCGGACGCTGGCACGCGGCCACCTCCTTTACGTCACGTATTCTTACGCTGAAAAAACCGACCACGGGACGTATTTCGCACTCCCTTCTGGCGAGTGGATGCCAGGAGACGGGTCACGCGTGGGCGTTGGCCCAATCTTCCAGGGGCTGGAGTTCCTGTCTACGCCGCAAAACGGCTTCGGGTGGGTCGTGACGGAAGCCGCGGTACGTTCCATCCCCAGCCTGGCGCTCAACGACGTGGTCGACACGCTCCAGCGTTACGATTTCGTCCAGGTCTATTCCAAACAAAACATCGAGGGCGTCGACTGGTATCTGATCGGGCCAAACCGATGGGTCCAGACCCGTTTCATTGCGGCTGTGCTTCCCGACACAACCCCGCCGGCCGGTGTAAGCAACGGACGCTGGATCGATGTCAACCTGGAGACGCAGACGTTGAGCGTCTACGATAAGAATCAATTGGTGTTTGCGACCATGATCGCCAGCGGCGTGGAACCTTTCTGGACTCGCCCCGGGCTCTTCCAAATTTACGAAAAGAAAGATACCGAGACGATGAGCGGCGCGTTCGAGGCCGACCGATCGGACTATTATTACCTCGAAGACGTGCCCTGGACGATGTATTTCGACAAAGCGCGCGCGCTCCACGGCGCTTACTGGAATCCTATTCTTGGGTATCCACAGTCGCATGGCTGCGTGAACATGTCGATCGGAGATGCGCACTGGCTATACAATTGGGCGCATGTCGGCGACTGGGTGTACGTGCATGACCCATCGGGCAAGACGCCGACCGATCCGGCCATCTATGGAGATGGCGGCGCGTAAAGGGCCGATTCGAGCTATTCTATTACGCAGCGCAAAAAGAGTCCCGACGGGACTCTTTTTGCGCATACAGACCTGACGAGGCACTACCTACGGAGACGTGGAAACATTCAGGAGCGGGGGCCGCGAGGCAGGGTCTTCATTGGCGGACAAGACAACCTGGGCGCCGCTCGGCCCAACGGCAATCAGAATCAGGCCATCGTTGGTGCTGCCACCGTCATACCACTCTTGTACCAGGGGCTGAACGTCCAAGGTAACGTAGCAATTTCCGGAGGGCTGGAAACTCAGCACAGGCGAAGACTTGAAATCGCCGCCAGCCTTGCTCCAGGGCTGCGAGGTGGAGGCGTCGTTCCAGGTGGCGCTTTGGTCCCAGGCAGAGGTCACCGGATGGATAAAGACCGTCACGCCTGCATCTGTCACCGATTGGACGTAGAGATACAACTTGGCATCGGTGATGCCTGTGCCCGGCGAAGGCGTTACGTCGAATTTCAGCAGGACACGTTGGCTGTTGTCGCTCGAGGTGTTTAAATTCAGGATGGCTTCCGTCGTGTGGGTCAGATTGGGATGCGCAGACTCAATCCAGGTATCGAAGGTGGGATTCAGCCCGGAAGGCGAGGAAGCAGCGCAGGAGGGCGCCACCGGTGTAATCGTGGGCGTCAGGGTAACGGTCGATGTGGGCGTCCAGGAGGGCGCACGCGTTGACGTTTGAGTCGGCATTGCAGTCGGGGTTTTCGAGGGAGTCACCGCCGTCAGCGTAGGCGTGGCAGTGCGGACGGTGGGCGTGACCGTCGGGGTCTTGGTTCGGGTGGCCGTCGGCGTTCGCGTCACCGTCGGTGTAAAGGTCAACGTCGACAAATAAACAACAAATGTCTGCGTGGCAGCCAACGAGGGCAACTCCATCAAGGTCGCCTGCGGATTGCGGGTGGGAGGCGGAATGGGCGAGCGCGTCAGGACCGGCGTAAAACTGCCAACAGGTGTTGGAGAAGGCGTCGAAACTGCTGCGGGCGCGAACGGGCCGTGATTCCAGATGCCACCCAGCAACAGAAAACTGAGTAAAAATCCGGCAAATACAGCCCCCCCAACAAGCAGAAAAATCGATAGAATAACAAAGTCCCCCGAAATTCCCGGCACGGATGCTGGCTTGTGCTCAATGCGATCGTTTCCCATATAGCCTGCCTCTCGTTCAGCGATGAGGCTCCGGGAGTCATGAGCAGCAGATTGAACCCACAAAGGCGCAGGGCCACAAAACAGTATGCCCCTTCACCCCGCCACGCAGAATCCCGAAAAGGCCTCAACGATTCTATTGTACACGTTTTACCCACAGGCGCATCAGCATTCCACCACGGGGATGAAAAGCTTTACGGTTCTTTAGGATTTCCCACGGTAAGTGGGGTTATGGGGGTGTGGGCGGCGCCTTCCAAAACCAAATATTTATGATATTTATCTATAATATTGACAAAGCGTATCGAGACTGATATACTCCAAATTGGGTGTATGGCTCGTTCCTGCTCCGGGTGCCCAACCGGATGCGACTGAGAGTTGTGAAAGTATGAAAAGCACACGTGACCGGATTTTGCGTACCCTTCTGCAGCATCCCCGCTCGACAATCAACGAACTCGCAAACGCTGTGGAAATCAACCCCATCTCGGTTCGCCATCATTTGACCAATTTACAGGTCGAAGGACTGGTGACCGCCGAAGAAGAGCGCCACGGCGTCGGACGTCCGCGCTTGGTCTACTTTTTGACCGAAGACGGCCTGGAACGCTTCCCCACACGCTATTTACGCCTGACGACCCGCCTGCTGGATCAGATCAAGGAAAAGCTGCCGCAACCCGTCGTCGGCGAACTCTTCAGGCAGGTCGCCACCGAACTGGCCGCGGAACACGAGACACACCTGAAAGGCCTGAACGTCGAACAGCGCCTCAACGTACTGAAAGATTTGCTCGCCGAAGAAGGCTTCGTAGTCGAATGGGAAAAGAAGGGCCAGGAATATTTCATCCACGAGATTACCTGTCCCTACTTGCAGGTCGGCCAGAGTCATCCCGAAGTTTGTACCGTCGACCAGACCCTGATCTCGAAAATGTTAGCCGTCCCGGCAGAAAAAGTGCAGTGCATCTTGAGCGGCGCGGCGCATTGCACCTATGTCGTACAGAACACTACGGAGAAAGCATCAGTTCAATAAGTGAGGGAACCTGTCCCCAATTTATTGAAATGGTAATGGGAGAAAATACAATGAGTGAAGAAACTCAAATGGAACTTCATTGGATGATCGACGATACCCACCCCGACCTGGTACAACCCCTGCGCGACAAACTCGCCGAGGTCGTTGACCCTGAAATTGGTTTGAACATCATCCAACTTGGACTGATCCGCGACGTAGCCATCGAAGACAATGTCGCACGCATGAAAATGATCCTGACCACCCCCTTCTGCCCCTACGGCCCGGCCATGGTCGATGTGACCCGCCAGAAAGCGCAGGAAGGCCTGAGCATGCCCGTGGCCATCGAAATGGGCATGGAAGTCTGGGATTTCTCGATGATGGAGGATCCCTCCGCGCTGGACTGGGGACTCTACGCCTGAGACCAGCCTGCAAGCGAAAACGAACACCCTGCGGATTCACATCCCCCGCAGGGTGTTTTTTTGTCATTCAGACGGTTTCACCGCGCCGGCAGCCTGACCCGTCGCTGCAGAACGTCGAGGCTTCAAAAACCCGACATCACATCGCCAATCGCCTCGACAACATCTCCCGCCAGGACGGAAGCCTCGGAGCCGATTTTCTCGGCAGCATAGAGACCCGCCTGCGCATGGATCCAGGCTGCGGCTACCGCCGCCTCGTAAGCTGCCACGCCCTGGGCGCGCAACCCGGCGACCAGCCCGGCAAGCACATCTCCGGTGCCGGCGCGCGCCAGCGCCGACGAAGCCACCGGAATCAGTGTAGCGCGTCCGTCCGGCGCGGCGATCACCGTAAATGCGCCTTTGAGCACCACGACGTGTCCCCATTCGGCGGCATACTGCAAAGCAACCGCCATGCGGTCTTGCTGAATCTCATCCTTTGTCAGGCCTGTCAAAACGGCCATCTCGCCCGGGTGCGGTGTGAGAACCGACTCGCCCGGCAGCAATTGTGGCCAGCCCTCGATCTTTGCCAAGAGCTTCAGACCATCGGCATCTGCCACCATAGGCGGCAACTTGACATCCTGAGCCGAACCATCCTTTGTCGATTCGGCGTGCACAAAACCGATGTGCGCCGTCACACGATTCGCCGCGATCTTTTTCACCAACAAGTTTTCGACAAACTCTTGGGTCGCATCTTCCATGCCGAAGCCGGGACCGATCAACAAAGCGGTAGCCCGGTCGAGGTTCTTGACCAACACGTCTACAGCGGAGGCGGCGATCACGCCCATCTCTTGCGGCAAAATGATCCAGGTCGCCTCGGGGAAATGTCCGGCCAGAGCCGCCTGCACTTGCCCCGGCACCGCCATTTGCACAAGGCCGGCGCCAATGCGATAAGCGGCCCGTCCGGCGAGCAAGGCAGCCCCGGTGTAATTCACCGAACCGGCAGCGATCAGCAGTGTGCCGAAGGTGCCTTTGTGCGCATCCGGCGGGCGCGCGGGAAGAATCTCCTCCACCAACTCCTCGTCGGCCACATCGCGCTTCAAGGCGCTCCACGCTTTGATCTTCTTTGTCAGCCCAATGTCCACTATGCGCAGTTCGCCTACCATCTCGAAAGCCGGGAACTCCACAAGCCCCTGTTTGACCGCTGCTATCGAAACCGTCAGGCTGGCAGGGACAACCTCGGGCGCCGTCTCGCCACTATCACAGTCGACCCCGGACGGGCAGTCCACGGCGACGACATACGGCGGCCAGGGCAATTCGCCCAGGGCTTTGTTCGTGGCAGCCAGCACGCTGGCGACGTTTTCCCGCAAAGGCAGCTTGACGCCCGTTCCCAGCAAACCGTCTACGACTACGTCTACAGTGCCCAGAAAGGCCGCCAGACGGTCGAAACCGGGGTCGTCGGCATCACAACTGACCTCACCGCCTTCCTTCTTCAAGCGCTCCACCAGCGGATCGCCGTCAGGTTGGCGTCCGACCAGATAGGCGCGCGCACGCCAGCCGTTTGCGGCCAGGCGGGTCAGGGCAACCAGCGTATCGCCGCCGTTATTGCCCGATCCGACCAATCCCAGCACGCCGCGCTCCTGCTCATCTGCGCTGTATGGGAGCATCAGAATCTCACGCGCCAGGCCGTCGCCGGCCTTTTCCATCATCTTTGCATACGTCAGGCCGGCAGCATCCGCTTCCTGCTCGATCACACGCATTTCAGTAACAGATACAAGTTTCATCGTTCTCTCCATAAGAAATGAAACGAACGGCTTCGATAATCTAATCGTCCATTACCGATTGCATTCTACCATCAGCCCGTCAGGCTGGTTTGTTCTTCGGCGGATACGTCGGCGCTCAACTTTCCGAATAACGTCCAGGCCAGCCAAAGCAAGCCCGGAATCGCCAGCAGGGCCGCCATCCACCAGATGATATTACTGATTCCCAGGCCGGTACTATCCAGGAGCCAACCGCCGGCAGCCGAGCTGATTGCATTGGCCAGGGTGAACATGGCAAATTCACTGGAAAAGACCCTGCCGCGCACTTTATCCGGCACCCACGTCAACAGTAACTGAGTGGAAAAGGTCCAGTTCATGCCCCCGCCCAGCGAACGGACGAGCGTGCCAAACAACACCAGCGCAAAACTAGCCAGTGGAGCAGTCAAGGCCAGCCCAATCACACCGATTCCGTAGGAGATCGCCAACGCCAGACGCAAGGGGCGATCACGGTCGCCGGTGAAGACCCTCGCCAGGATCGGCCCAATGCCGGTTCCGATTCCGGCGAAAGCGTAGATCAGCCCCAGGCTGGTTCCGCCGTTCTTGCCGATGACAAAAATCTGTTCAGCCAGGATGACCTGCAACACCTGGAAAGCGCCGTTGACGACCAAAGAAATAGACGACTTATGAAGGCTGATAAAGAGAATATCTTTATGATCCTTCAGATACTTCAATCCGTCGATATATTGGTGGTAGGCTACCACAAGGACGTGCATTTCTCTTTCATGTTCGGCCAGCTTGTAGGGTATGTGTGTGTATTGAACGTGGGAGATAAAGAATGCCGAACAAAAAAACGAGATCGAGTCGATTACAAATGACGGATAGACGCCCCATTGCCCTGCCACAAGTCCGCCAACCGCCGCACCGAACGACAGCATCACCGACCAAGTCGTGGTGCTGATGGCATTTGCGACGCCCAACTCCTGACGAGAGACGATATCCGGAATGATGGAGTTACGCGCCGGGAAGAAGATTCCGCTGAACCCCAGTTGAATGGCCGTGACGACATACAGCAACCAGACCTGTTCCGGCGTCCGCACGAAAAGGAAACCAATGACGACGATCCCGCGCAGGATGTCAGATGTCATCAATAGCCTTTTCCGGTTGAAGCGGTCGGCCAAAACACCCGCCAGCGGACTCACCAAAAAGGGAGCCAACATGCGGATCACAAACAGACTTCCGACGGCCAGACCCGAACGGGTCAGATACGAGATAAGCGCTGCCGAAGCGATCAGATCGAACCAATCCCCTAACAAACTAATCACCTGGCCGGTCCACAAAAACCGAAAGTTCCGGTTTTTACGAACCAGGTCAAGATAACCTATTGGCTTCCCTTGTTCGTTGTTGTCATCCCGTTGCATAAATATACTCTCTCGCTTGGTGGTTTTGTGACGTTCGTCTTCGGTGCAACGGCTCCCTTTTGGGCCGCAATCCGAGTTGCTATTTTAGCCGATTTTTATTGACGATCTTGTATCATCTCAATGAGAAGGGAAGGATGGGGATGTGCGGGGAAATTTCCTGAGCCAAGAAATATTCGGTCGTCAAAACAAAGAAGACAACTCGTATCGATAAACGTTCGTCTCCCAGCGCTTGAATCCCAGCCGCTGGTAAAGACGGTTGGCAGCTTCTCGACGCGGATTGGAGGTGAGTGCCAGATAATTGGCACCCAGTTCTCCGGCCAGCCGGATGGCCTCCTTCGTCAGGGCTTCGCCCAGGCCCTGGCCGCGCAGTGAAGCGTCTACAACGACATCTTCCAGGCGGACGTGCACACCCGTCGGTGCGCGGACGATCGACAGCGTGGCCATCCCGACGATGGGCGCATCTTTGTCCGGCTGGCGCACAACCAGCAAAACGGAACCGGGGAAGGCCACCAACGCTTGCAGGTTGGCAAAAGAAGGCAGCGGGGCGCTTGTATTCAACTGCGGAAGCAGGTGCTGCAACGCCGCGTAAACCTCGTCCGTCGCGGCGGTCACGCGTTCAAGGTGCATGTTGGTCTCCAGTGTAACGATAAATCCGGTAAGAATCGATGGTCGTCTCGAGGTGGTAGTGGCCTTCGATAAAGCCGAAGACCTGCGTGACGTTATCGGGGAGCCAGGGCCAGACCTTCCCGGAGCGGAACTGCTCCCGGCGCAGGGAGGCGTCCAAGGCGGGCAGCAGGTCGGGATTGGACGGATAGCTATCGACAATCAAAACCGGAGGATGTTGCGTTAAGTCCGAGTAAAAGCCATTACTCAAGCGCGCCGTGAAAGGCGAGTCAACATACAAGGGATAAAAGATAAAGGCCGTTGGCTCCTGGCGGCGAGCCATGAAATCCAGTCCAAGTTCGGAGCCCCAGATGAGCACGCGCTCGTCGGGAGTGGTATGCGCGCGAATGTAACTGGCCACCGGGTTATCGAGTTCGGTGCCTTTCTGGCGTTCAAAAGCCAGCCGTTGGAACGTCTGCTGGTATGCAGATACTCCCTGCGGAGAAAAAGCCAGCAGGGCAATCAGACCGGCGAGTAAGAGTGGCCAGGCAAAACGCGCAAACCATTGGTTCAAACGAGTGGTGACCAGGAAAAACAAAAAGGCGCTCAAAAACCCAACCGCCGGCAGCCAGGGAATAAAATAATGCAGATAATTCCGCCCGGAAAGGCCGCTCAGCGCTACTTCGAGCGGAAGATCGATGAGAAACAACAGGTGCAGCGGCGCCAACGCACGCTGCTCGACCTGTGTATTGACCAGCGCCAGATAGCCGGCCAGCACCAATCCCGCCGGGAGGCCAATCGCCAAGAGACCCTGCGCAAGGCTGGAGAAGGGATTGGTGTGCTCGCCGGTCAGGTAAAAATTGTAGAGCACCGCCGCATTGATAGCTTCGCCCAAAACGCCCTGGACGGCCAGAAACGCCCCTACAAGGCCCAGGACGACGCCTGCGCCCAATCCCGACCAGAGCAACCGCCGTAGCAACGAACGACCATCACGCGCGACGACGGCCATCACGCCCCAGGCCAACACCACTGCGACCTGAATCCCCACATTATTGGCGCGAAACAGAAAGGCGACCGCGCCGCTCAGGCCGACGAGGAAATCCCAGGCGCGAGATGGGGCCGTCCGCGCTTTCCAAAACGCCAAAATTGCCAGAAAGCTAAAGAGAAGTGAAAATTCCTCGGTGTAGTTTCCGCCGCTGAAGAGCGCGTTCATTCCCCACAACCAGGCTAACGTGCCGGCCAACGCCGGCGCCATGCCATAGGCCCGACGCATGACCCACCATCCGACCAGCGCTGCGCCGAACAGGAAGAGAAATTCAATGGCCCATAACCCCCAACGTGTGCCGTGTCCCAGAATCAACGCCAGCGCGTTCAAGTAGAAAATCGCGGGCGGCTTACTCTCCCATACATCGCGGTACGGCACCTGGCCATGGGCAATTTGCTGGCCGACGTATAGATAATAGCCTCCGTCGAGGCTGGGGCCGGTCATCAAAGGGTTGGCCTGCAACAAGACCAGCCCAACCACCGTCACCAGCAGCGCAACCAGGAGAATTTGCGTTAGAAGATTCTGAAGGCGTTGCCCCGTGCTCATGAAGCCATCTTCGCACGTAAAGCACGCAAGGCTGGCATCATTTCCTCCGGCAGGTGATTGACCTTGCCGAGCATATTCGCCATCAAAATGGCCTTCGAGACGCTCTCCACCCGTTCGAGGTTGTTGAGCGCCTCGTCCAGGTCGCGGCCAACGGTCAAGGAGCCGTGATTGCGCAGCAGGAGGGCATTATGCGCTTGGATGTGTTCACGGATGGCCAGGGCGTTGTCCTCGGAACTGGGCGTGGCAAAACGCGTGGTCGGCACCGGGCCAAGTCCCTCCAACACTTCGGGCAGGATGTCAATGGGAAACGGAATGTCGGCGACAGTGAGTGCGACCGCGTGGGACGGGTGCGCATGGATGACGGCGCGCACGTCGGGGCGTTGCCGGTAGACTTCCAGGTGCATCGGCGTCTCTGACGAAACCTTAAGCTTGCGGCGAGAATCCACCTTGAGAATATTTCCGTCCAGATCGATGACCAACAGGTCTTCCAAATCCATGCGCCCTTTGCAAACCCCGGAAGGTGTAATGATGATCCGTTCCTCTCCCAGGCGGGCAGAAATATTCCCATTGTTAGACGTGATCAATCCGCTCGCATAACAAATCTGGCCGGTTTCCAAAATGGCGAGGCGCAGGTCGCGTTCGGTGGTAAAAGGCGGGAAACGCAGTCGGTTCATATCGGCTCCTGTTCACGCCAATTATACCCATCCCGGCTGATTTCCGTTCAAGCGGCTTTCAACAAGCCGATGACCGCTGTTTCACCGTCGAAGGTTTCGCTGGTTGTACCGGCAGATGAGGGCGCCTTGGCGAACAACAATTCGGTCGTCAGGGTTTCGCCAGTGATGTACTCCCGATGGACCTCGACAGCCTCTTTCAAGCTTGGCGTCAGGTCGAGGTACAGCTTGATACGGTCGGCCACATCAAGCCCGGACGTTTTGCGGAAGTCCTGCACGCGGCGGACGAACTCGCGCGCCAGCCCTTCTTTGACCAGATCAGGCGTCAGGTCGGTGACCAGGGCGGCAACGTCGGCGCCGTCTTCGGCGATGGCAAAACCTTCCTTTGCCACCGCTTTGACCTCGACCTCCTCCGGCAGGATTTCGAACGACTCGCCATCGACTTCGACCCGCAGGTTGCCTCCCGCCAAAAAGGCTTTCGCTGTCTCTTCGGCGTCTTTGGCCTGGATCGCCTTAGCGATGGCCGGGAATTTGCTGCCATATTTCTGACCAAGCTGCTTCGGCAAGGGCTTGACGCTGTGCAGCAGCGCTTCGGTGCTGGCGTCCAACAGGCGCACTTTTTTCACGTTCAACTCGTCTTCCAGGAGTTCCGCGTACTTCGAAACCGTGGGGCGGTCATTGACGTTGGCTACCGAGAAAGCGGCCTCTGCCAGTGGTTGGCGCACCTTGCGATTGGCCTTGGCGCGGGCGGCATGCCCCAGCGAGGCCAGGCGCATGGTCAGTTCCATCTCGTGGTTGAGCGACTCGTCGATCAGGCCAGCCTCGGTTGTGGGCCACTCCGCCAGGTGAACGGACTCCAGCGCACTTGCCTCGACGGAGGAGACCAGATTCTGGTAGAGTTCCTCGGCCAGGAAGGGCATAGTCGGGGCCAGCAACTTGCTGAGGGCCACCAACGCAGTGTAAAGGGTGGAATAAGCAGCCTGCTTATCGGAGTCCGATTCGGATTTCCAAAAACGGCGGCGGGAGCGACGCAGATACCACGTCGAAAGATTCTCGACGAACTTTTCGATGGGACGGGTCGCGCCGGGAACGTCGTAGTGCTCGAAGGCCTCGGTCACATCGCGCACCAGGGCGTTGAGTTCCGAGAGCAACCACTTATCCAGGTCGCTATAGGCCATTTTAGACATGTCCACGGCGGCGGGCGTCCACGCGTCCAGGTTGGCGTACGTCACGAAGAACGAGTAAACATTCCACAGGGTCAACGTGAAGTTCCGCACCACTTCTCCCACCAGGTCGGTCGAGAAGCGGCGTTCGTTGCCGGGCGGCGTGGCCGTGTACAGATACCAGCGGAAGGCATCCGCGCCGTGCGCATCGAGTACGTCCCAAGGGTTGACGATGTTGCCCTTCGACTTGGACATTTTCTGTCCCTCGCCGTCCAGGATCAGTCCCAGGCAGATGACGTTCTTGTACGCCACGCTGTCGAACAGCATGGTGCTGATGGCGTGCAGCGAGTAGAACCAGCCGCGCGTCTGATCGACCGCTTCACAGATGTAATCTGCCGGATACTGCTGCTTGAAAGTCTCCTGGTTCTCGAAGGGATAATGCCACTGCGCGTAGGGCATGGCCCCTGAGTCGAACCAGACATCGATCAGTTCGGAGACGCGGTTCATCTTGCCGCCGCACTTCGGGCAGGCGAAAGAGACCTGGTCTACGTAGGGACGGTGCAGGTCCAGATCAGACTGGTCGCGCCCGGTCAGATCGCTCAACTCGCTTAACGAGCCAACGCAGTGTTGGTGCTTGCAATCCTCGCACTCCCACACCGGCAGCGGCGTGCCCCAATATCGCTCACGCGAGAGCGCCCAATCGATGTTGTTTTCGAGCCAGTTGCCGAAGCGTCCATCCCGGATGTGCTCCGGCACCCAGTTGATTGTCTGGTTCAGAGCCACCAAGCGCTCTTTGAACTGGCTGGTGCGGATATACCAGGCCTCGCGCGCATAATACAGCAGCGGCGTGCCACAACGCCAGCAAAACGGATAGGTGTGTGTGTACGACTCGGCCCGGAAGAGCAGGCCGCGATTATTCAGATCGGTTGTGATGTCGGGATCGGCATCTTTGACGAATACGCCGCGCCACGGCGTGATCGGGTCGAGGAAGGTGCCGTCCGGGCCGACGGTCATGATAACCGGCAGGTCGTATTCCATGGCGACTTTCATATCGTCCGCGCCAAAGGCCGGGGCGATGTGCACCAGCCCGGTGCCGTCTTCCGTCGTGACAAAATCGCCCAGGATGACAAAATGAGCCGGTTTATCGGGCGGCATGAACGTGAACAAAGGTTTGTACTTCATCCCTTTGAGCTTCTTGCCTTTGAACGTCTCCAACACTTTGACATGTTCATCACCGAAGACCTTTTCGACGAGCGCTTTCGCCAGGATGAGTTTTTCTGTCCCCCCGTTGCCGTTCAGCGGGTCGGACAGCGCGTGCTCCACTTTGACGTAGTCCACGTCTGAGGAGGCGGCCACTGCCACGTTGGCGGGTAACGTCCAGGGCGTCGTCGTCCAAACCAGGAGCGAAACGCCCGGATCGTCCAGCAAGGGCATACGCACGAACACCGAGGGGTCAGTGGATTCCTCGTACCCCAGGGCCACTTCATGGTCCGACAAAGGCGTGCCGCAGCGCGGGCAATAAGGCACCACTTTGAAACCCTGGTACAGCAAATCCTTGTCCCAGAGCTGGCGTAATATCCACCACAGCGATTCGACGTAGTCGTTGGTGAAAGTCACGTAGGCGTTTTCCAGATCGACCCAGAAGGCGATGCGGTCGGTCAGTTTCTCCCAATCCTGGATATAGTCGAAGGCGGATTTGCGGCATTCCGCGTTGAATTTGGCGATGCCGTATTCCTCGATCTGTTGTTTGTTGGTGAAACCGTGCTTCTTCTCGACCTCGATCTCCACCGGCAAGCCATGTGTGTCCCAACCGCCGCGCCGGGAGACATGATAGCCGCGCATGATCTTGTAACGCGGGAACATATCCTTGAAGGCGCGCGCCAATACATGGTGCACACCGGGGCGGCCATTCGCCGTCGGCGGGCCCTCGAAGAAGACATACTCCGGGCCGCCCTGGCGTGTCGAGACCGTTTTCTCGAAGATTTTTCCCTTCTTCCAGAATTTCAATACGTTCTCTTCCATCGAAACGATGTCGAGCTTGGGAGAAACAGGCTTAAACGACATACGAACCTCCAACAAAAAATAAAAACTCTCGTCCTTTCAGGGACGAGAGCCAAAACGCTCACGCGGTACCACCCTGCTTCCTGCAAATCAGCAAGCACTTCTACGGGTACGGCAAAATTGCTTATACCCTGCCCTGGTAACGGTGGGCTTCCGGCTCACTTACTCGCCAACGCTTTCGGTTCACAGCTTCGGAAGGATTTTCGGCCTGCTTTCCTGATCCGGCTTCCACCAACCCCGGACTCGCTATCAGCGCGGCAAGCGTACTCGTTTCCATCATCGCTTTTGTATAAAGCGATTATACCCAGTTCGGCAATGAACGGCAAGCTTTCATGCAGGCTCTCCCTGGTTTTCCGTAGTAATGGCAGATACAAAATCAGGGACTCGCCTTGTGCGGCAACCTGAAATCCGAGCGCAGGTCGCCTACTGCAAGCAACAGCAACGGAATGGCCCAGGTCATATACTGAACATACATCACCGGGTTGAAACCGATGAAAATCACCATAATCATCAAGCAGGCCATGTATTCCCTCAGGTGCCCGCGAAACATAAAGCCATAAACCAGCAACATCAGCGCAAACATCACAAAACGCGCCGGAATCCCTTGAAGGTTAAGCAGGACATCCAAAGACGGCGTTTGAAACTGGAAATTGTCCGCCAACCGGGTCGCCGAGAACAACATCGAGTCCAGGAAGCCCTGCGCATTCCAAAGCAGGAAAGGAATGGCAGAGACCAACGGCACACTAACAATCACGCCAGCGGCCAACAGCACCTGCCTGGCCTTGTTCTTCCGGGACGATTGCCAGACCCAGATCAAATAGAGCGGCACCAGAAAAATAGCGATCTGCTTGAAACCCAACGAAAGGCTCAAGAGAAACAGCCCCAGCCATTTTCGCTTCGGGAAAAGGATCAGCGAAAATATCAAAAAGAAGATCGGGATAAAGTCCAGGTCCATAATTTTGACCACTTCAAGCGTCCAGCGATTGAACAACCAAAAGACGGCGGCAAAAATACCGATCCACTCCAGGCGCTGCCGGGCAAACGCAAAAAAGAACAAAGCGCCGGTTCCAAGTTCGAACACCGTAAAAATGAAAATCCAAAAATCCAGCCAGGTAGTGTAATAGTCCAGGCCCAGCTTCTGACTCGCAAAAGACAGCTCATAAAACACCGGGAAATAAGTGGCATACTTTTGGTTCTGCAACATATTCCCTTGCAGCACGCGCGCATACGGATTTTCCCCGTTCCGCAGCCGTTGTCCCTCGACAAAAGAGAAGTAGATATCCTGGCCGGTTACATTGGGTCGCGGCACCAGTCCATCGACGATCCACGCAAACGCCAGAATCAGCGCCAATGAAACTGTATAAGCTAAAAGAGAGAATTTGGGTAAACGGAAAGTCTTCATGGAGTCGATCTCAGGCTTCATAGAAATCTCGGGCGCAGCGATCTTCCCGCATGCCCCGCTGTCGCTCCGCCTTGGACGGCTGGGACCCACTCGACAAGGGCTGCCCGGAGACGCACGCGGACGTATTTTCGGTACAATCCGAAAATACGTCCGCCAAAAGGTCTTACGCCGCGAATAATTGGTCCGTCTTTGCGGCCATGATGAAATCGTTCTTATGCAGGCCCTTGATCTTGTGCGTCCACCACTGCACCCGCACACGGCCCCATTCCGTTACGATCAGGGGGTGATGGCCTTCGGCTTCCGCCGCTTCGCCGACCCGGTTCGTGAAGGCGAGCGCCTGGACAAAATCCTTGAAGCGAAAGGTGCGTTCCAGCCGCTGGATGCCGCCTTCTTCGATCACGGCCCACGCGGGAAGCTGGGGCAGATAGCGGACAATCTCAGCCTCGTCGAGGGGCGGCTCGCCGCCTCGACAAGGCACACACTTGAAATCCGTCAGCGCAGACATCACGGCCTACTTCAATGCGTCCAACACGCGTTGAATCGCGTCCGGCGCGGGCAGGTTGAGACGCAAATAACGTCGCTCTCGAACCGCCAGCGCTTCCAGGTCGCCCAAGGCTTGCGCGCGTTCCATCACGCCAAACGTCAACCCCTGAGTGGGAATCTCAACGTCCTGCACGGCATCCGCCGTCAATTGCAGGAACAAGCCGTTATTCGCGCCGCCTTTGTGCAACTGCCCGGTGGAATGCTGAAAACGCGGACCAAAGCCAACCGTCGTGGCACATTTCGTCCGGGCGCGAATGGCCGTCCGCAAATCGGTGAGAGCCTGCGACATGGCCGGGTTACGCGGCAGATAGGCATTCACCGCCACGTATTCCCCGGTTCCCGCCTTGGACAGGAATGCGTTCAAGACTTCCTGCAAGCTGTTCCCGGTGATGCCGACGCTGGCAAAGGCCCTAAGGCCATCCTTCTCGAAGGTCGGCGCGCCCTCGTCGAGTTGCCCACTTTGCTGATAGGCAGCCACCTTGGCTTCGGTGCGGCCCTTGCTGTCCTGGACGTTCGGCTGGTCGAAGGCGTTGACGCCCAGCACGGCGCAGGCAATCGCTGTGGCAACTTCCCAGCGATAGAATTCGGCGCCCAGATCAATTGCCTCGCTGACGTTGAAGACGAATAACGGCTGGCCGGCAGCCTGCAATTCTGCCAGGGCAGCATCGAAAGCGCCATCCTGCCGCAAATAAACGAACACGCGGTCCTGACCGTAGGATGCCGGCGCGGCAAGCGGCTCCAGGTCGACGGGGACGATGCCCTTGCCGAGCTTTCCGCTCGACTCGGCGATGAGTTGTTCCAACCAGGAACCTACGGAGGCCAGCGCGGAGTCACTCACGATGGTCAGTTTGTCGCGCCCCTGCAGTGCGGCCTGCCCCAGAACAGCGCCCAACACCAATCCGGGGTTGCGGGCCGCCGGAACATCTTTAGCACACTGCGCCGCCATCCAGGCCGCGCGGTCAAGCAGACGGTCGACATCAATGCCCATCAACGCTGCCGGTACCAGGCCAAAGTGTGTCAATGCAGAATAACGTCCGCCAATCAATGGATCGGCTCGGAAGACCTTGCAGAAATCGCGCTGCTTGCCGAGCTTTTCCAGCGAGGTGTTAGGGTCGGTCACCGCTACGAACTGGCTGCCCGCCTTGCCGCCAACCTTCTTCTGCACAGCGTCCCAGAAGAAGTCGAGCATCGCGTTCGGCTCCGCTGTCCCGCCAGATTTGCTGGACACGATGAAAAGCGTCTTGTCGAGCGGGAAGCGGGCGGCGGTCTCCAACACCTGGGCCGGATCGGTGGAATCCAAAATGGCAAAATTCTTTGCGCCGGGCGCCTCGGCAAAGACCAGCGACAGCACCTCCGGCGCGAGCGACGAACCGCCCATGCCGAGCAGCAGGAAATGATCGAGACCGGCAGCCTTGACTTCTTCTGCAAAGGCCTTGATCTCCGGCAACGCCGCGCGCGAGGTTTCCGGCAGGGTCAGCCAGCCCATGCGGATTTTGATCTCCGCCTGCCCGTCAGGATCGGCCGTCCATAGCGTGGGATCCACATCGTGCAGGCGCGCGGCGGCGTGCTCCGACTCCAGCTTGGTAACCCGCTGCGAGACGGAAGCAGCCAAAGGTCCGGCCGGCCCGACGATGGTCTTGCGGCGTTGGTCGATGGTCTCCAACAAGGCGGCGAACGCGTCGGCAAAGGCCTTGACGCCTTCGTCCTCCAGTTCCTGGGTCACCTGGTCTATGGAAATGCCCAGGCTTTCCAACCCTTCGATTTCATGCTTCGAATCGTCAACGCCCGTTAGGAGCGCGACTTTTGCGGTGCCGTGGTCTTTGAAAGCCACCAGCGTCTGCGGCGGGACGGTGTTGACCGTGTCGGAGCCGATCAGCGAGTCGACATAGAGCGTATCGGGATAGGCCGGATTCTTGGTGCTGGTGGAGGCCCACAGCGGGCGCTGGACATTGGCCTGGTTCTGTTTCAATTGGGCGAAGCGCGCCTGGCCGAACACGCGCCGAAACTCTTCATACGCGAGTTTGGCGTTGGCAATGGCGGCTTTGCCGTGCAGCGACTGCGCCAGCGCGGCCTGCGCGCTCTCCTTATGCAAAATCTCATCCAGATGGCCGTCGACTTTCGTATCCACACGCGAGACGAAAAATGAGGCCACCGAGTGAACCTGGGCAACCTCCGCGCCGGCGGCCAGACGGTCTTCCAGCCCACCCAGATAGGCGTCCATCACTTCGAGATAACGCTTGATGGAGAAGATGAGCGTGACGTTGACGTTGATGCCCGCCGCAATGGAACGGCGAATGGCCGGAATGCCCGCTTTGGTAGCCGGAATCTTAACCATCAGGTTTGGACGGTCGAGCGCGTCCCAGAGTTCTTGCGCCTGCGCGATCGTGCCCTGCGTGTCATGTGCCAGCGTCGGGCTGACCTCGATGCTGACGTAGCCGTCGGCGCCCTGTGTTTGCCGGTAAAGCGGCAGGAACAGGTCGCAGGCGGCACGAATGTCTTCTTTGGCAAGCTGCCAGAAAATCTGTTCGGCGTCCCAACCGGAAAGCGCCAGCGGCGCCAAGGCCGAGTCATAATCCTGCGATTTGGCAATGGCGTGGTTGAAGATCGACGGATTGGAGGTCACGCCGCGGATGTCGCCGCACGTGATCATGGCTTCGAGTTCGCCGTTCTCCAACAGGCGACGCTGAATATTGTCGTACCAAAGGGACTGGCCCAATTTAGTTAATTCTTCGATTGTATTTCCCATCATTTCACCTCGTAAACCGTAGAAATCAGAAAGAGAGTCGAGCGGGCCAGATTCACGCGAACATCCTCGCTCAACCCTCTTGAATTTACTGATGATCTGCTTCCAACTTGCGAACCTTACCCACGCGACGGGCATGCCGCTCTTGGCCGGGATCGTTGCCCAGGAAGCGCGCGAGCAAAAACGCCTCGACGATCTCGATCACCGGTTCAGGGCCGATGACGCGCGCGCCCAGACACAGGACGTTCATCGCATCGTGCTCAACACCCTGGTGGGCCGAGTAAGTATCGTGGCAGACCCCGGCGTAAATTCCCTTGATCTTGTTGGCCGCAATGCAGGCACCCACCCCGGAGCCGCACAGCAAAATACCGCGCTCCGCCTGCCCGGAGAGAATCGCCTGGGCAAGCTTCTCGGCGTAATCCGGATAATCGACGCTTTCGGCGTTGAACGCGCCCAGGTCCAGAGGTTCCTGGCCGGCGGCCCGTACCGCTTCGAGCACGGTCGCCTTCAACAGAAAACCGGCATGGTCACAGGCAACGGCAACTTTCATTTTTCGACCAGCCCTTTGGCTTGCGCCACCACGTTTTCGACGGTAAAGCCGAATTTCTCGAAGACGGTTTTTCCGGGCGCCGACGCGCCATAATGCTCCAGACTAAGGATTGCGCCGGAATCACCAACCCAGCGCTCCCAGCCCTGGCCGCCTCCCGCCTCGACGGCCAAACGCGCCTTGAGTTCCGGCGGCAGCACGGACTCCCGATAGGTTGAATCCTGCTCCTTGAACAGTTCCCAACTGGGGAAGGACACCAACCGCACGTTAATTCCATCCGCGGCCAAACGCGCACCGGCTTCGACGATCAAGCCCACTTCCGAACCGGATGCCATCAAGAGCAACGCCGGCGCGCCATCGCCCAGGTCGGCCAACACGTAAGCGCCTTTTTCAAGATTGGCCGCCGCAGCGTAGGTGGACCTGTCGAGCGTGGGCAAGGCCTGGCGGGTAAAAACGAGGGCTGTCGGGCCGTCGCGGCGGGCTAACGCCTTTCGCCAGGCATAGACCGTCTCGTTGGCGTCTGCCGGGCGAATGAGCGTCAGCCCGGGAATCGCACGCAGCGAGGCAATCTGTTCCACCGGCTCGTGAGTCGGGCCGTCTTCGCCAACACCGATGCTGTCATGGGTATAGACCCAGATCGACGGTAAATGGGAAAGCGCCGCCAACCGGATGGGTGGGCGCATGTAATCGGAAAAAACCAGGAAGGTGGCGCCGAAAGGCCGCAATCCGCCGTGATAGGTCATGCCGTTGACCACGGCGCCCATGCCGTGTTCGCGCACGCCAAAATGGAAATTGCGTCCTTCCGGCGCGCCCGGCTCGAAGGCCGGTGTGTCTTGCAAAGTGGTATTGTTCGACGGCGCCAGATCGGCGGAGCCGCCCAGCAATTCCGGTAGTTTCACGGCCAAAGCATTCAGCACTTTACCGGAGGCCGCGCGACTCGCCATCCCTTTGGGGTCCGCCGGGAAATTGGGCAGGTCGGCGTCCCAGCCTTCTGGCAGGTCGCCTCGCATGCGCCGTTCAAATTCAGCGGCTCTTTCGGGTTCGGCTTGCTGGTAAGCGCGGAATGTAGCCTGCCAATCGCTTTCGAGTTTTTCGCCTTTCTCGACGGCTTCCCGGAAGAATTCGAGCACCTCGCCGGGGACGAAGAAACGTGGCTCTAACGGCCAGCCCAGTTTTTCTTTGGCGCCGTTGAGTTCCTCGTCGCCGGGCGCTTCGCCATGGGCTTTCGACGTCCCGGCGCGGGTGGGCAGGCCATAGCCGATGGTGGTACGAACGGCAATGATCGAGGGCCGTGGGTCGGCTTGGGCGGCTTTGAGCGCCGCATCGATGGCTTCCACATCGTTGCCATCGGCAACCTTCTGTGTATGCCAGCCGTAAGCATCGAAACGCGCCATGCGGTCCTCAGTAAAAGCCAGGCTGGTGGAACCGTCGATGGAAATATGGTTGTCATCGTACAGGTAAATCAGTTTGCCGAGCTGGAGATGCCCGGCCAGCGAGGCCGCCTCTGACGAGACGCCTTCCATCAGGTCGCCGTCGGTGACTATACCGTAGATAAAATGGTCGACGACTTTGTGATCGGGCGTGTTGAACTCTGCCGCCAGGTGCGCCTCGGCAATTGCCATGCCCACGCCGTTGCCAAAACCCTGCCCAAGCGGACCGGTGGTGGTTTCAACACCGGGTGTCAGGCCGTATTCGGGATGGCCGGGCGTCAGGCTGCCCCACTGACGGAAGCGTTTGATTTCGTCCAGAGAAAGGTCATAGCCGGTCAAGTGCAACAAGGAATACAGGAGCATCGAACCATGCCCCCCTGACAAGACAAAACGGTCGCGATTCGACCATTTTGGATTCCGCGGATTGTGGCGGAGATGGCGCGTCCAAAGCGTATAAGCCATCGCCGCCGCGCCCATAGGCAGGCCAGGGTGTCCCGACTTCGCCTGTTGGACGGCATCCGCTGACAAAAAACGGATAGTGTTGATCGCACGAAGTTGCAAGTCGTTAGACATAGTTCCTTCTCGATTCTGGTAAGTATCTGGAGTCTTTGGGAGTTGTCATCGCAGGGGAGAAACAAGAAAATTTTTCGGGCTTCACCAGAAAAACACCTTCCCAGGCATTTTTACCACGGTGATTCCTGAAGAACCAACGTCCGGCTCTTTGGTAGGCCACGGATGAGGCGGATTTTTGGGACATGCACGCTGCCCATACCCCAAAAGCACTCCTATACCACAAAAAATCTCAAAGAACCCGACATCCTAACTATTTTACCATGCTGACTTTTGATATATTGGTATATACTTTCTCTTATAGTAGAGCATCTTCAGCAGCCTGAATGGGAAAATACGGGCAATATTTCAATATTTTCCCATACCATGCTCTCAGAACAGCCCACGATAGAGTCCCGAAACCATTTACGCGTTTCATCGCTTTCAGGAGAGTTTCTGTATGGAGAATGCAAGTTTCCTCGGTGTTCCTCTGCCTTTGTGGGGTTTCCTTTGCTTCATTCTTTCGGCCGTTTTCGTTTTTGTCTGGCCAAAGTCGAGAGCCAGGGTATCGACTTCGCCGATTGGCACCCATTACGTGCTGCGCTGGTTCGAGCCGTTGGGATGGGTTTCTATTGCCATGGCATGCTTTCTCAGTGTTCGCAACTCAATGCTTGCCATCATTTTAATGGCCCTGGGAGTTGTTGCGCATGTTATATTCCTGATCACATTTTTCAGGAACCCTCCCACCAAGAAGAAAAGTACGGTACAACCCGAACCCGAAAACCCAAAGAACCAGAGCCAACAAGACATTCCCTAGAAAATTATCCTATCGCACAACCTGCGAATCCTGTTCTACTCGATTGGCATACAACTTTCCCTTTTGAATCTCTTACCGGAGGAGGACAATGACCAATCCCACCCCAACAGACCAAATAACAAGTGACATCGATGCCATCCAAACACGCATCAGTTCACTCCAACAGGCCGTCCGGCTAAGCCGTACACGCGACAGCATCGAAGACCTGGACACCACCGTCAGGGGCATGCAACAACGGATCGCGAACCTGCGCCAGCGCGGCTACGCCTTCGAGAAGGAGTTGGAAGACCAGGCGGCTGCGTTCGTCCAACAATGGGAGGTGCTCAACGCCTCGCTGGCCGTCCAAATCGATCAGCAGACTGCCAGCCTGCAAGCAGCCTTACATCACATCGAAACCCAGTTCAGTGCAGCCGTGGCACAAAAAGGGAATGCACCAACCGCGCGGCCCATGGTGGATGGCTTGAAAGCCAGTCTCTCCGTGCTGGAAGACAAAACCTCTGCCATAGAAGGGCAAATTCGGGGGATGTATGATGCTTTCGCCAACCAGGTGGGTATCACGCAACAGCACCTCAGCGATGTGGAATGGATGATGCTCCAATTCGCTGAAGCCACTTTCAAGCTGCTCCCCACCGAAAGCGGAATTATGGCCGTTAAAGCGGTATGGTGCGTTCAGGTTAAGGAAAGCAAAGACGACCCGGAGGGCGTGCTCTATTTGACCGATCAGCGCTTGCTCTTCGAACAAAAACAGGAGATCGCCACCAAGAAGGTGCTTTTCATCACCACCGAGAAACAAAAAATTCAGGAACTAAAATGGGAAATCCCTGTGGCAACCATCGAAGAGATCAAGCCCAGCAAAGAAGGATTGTTAAAAAACGAAGATCACCTTGACTTAAGTTTTGGGAGTGGCGCGCCCATCCAGAGCGCACACGTCCACGTCTGGCAGGATGGCACTCATTGGCTGCAATTGCTAAATCGCGCCAAGACAAAGGATTTCGACCAGACACGCGCCATCGCCATCGACAAGGCCGTTGCCGACAAGGTGAAGGCCTTGCCGAGCCAATGTCCTTCCTGCGGAGGGAATATCAACCAAGTCGTTTTACGCGGACAAGATAATGTCCAATGTGAATATTGTGGCTACACGATAAGATTGTAGCAGCAAGCGAAAGAGCAAAAAAAACTGCCGGATTGGATCAACAATCCGGCAGTTTTAGTATCGTGATTTTAGCTCTTTGACCGGCAAAAGGATTTGTCCTTCGTCTTTACCCCCCACCATTGTAACCTGGTCAGGGTGCTGGACAGCCGTCAGGGCGGCAAAGGCCGCTGCCAGGGCATCCAGGATTTCGGGGGAGTAGACTTGTTCCTGCGGAAGCGCGCCGCGCAAAAGCTTGAAACGGGTAATTTCCTCAAAGAAATCCATCGGGTCCCGGATTCCCAGACCTTGTTCGAACAAAGCCAGTTGACGCTGGAGACGCCCTTCCAGGGTGGGCCGGGGAAGTGGATTCTGCCCAAGGAGGGCACAGAAACAAGCATGCGGGTGGGTTTCGATCCATTGACGGCCTGCCTCGCCGTCCGGATAGGGTCGAAAATCCGCTTCGCCCAAATATTGGTAGAGTTGAAATCCCATCTGCACCCAATTGGTGCACAATTCTTTGCGCGAGGGGGTCATCGAAACATTGATGCCACATTGCCGCAACTGATGTTCGGCCAGGCGCATATCCATGCTACGCCCTGAGAGGCGTAACGGTGGCAAATTTTGGCGCACGTCCCCTTTGCGAACCAACCCCTGATTTGGGCGCGGCGGCGCGTTGACGGCCACACACACCGAAGGCTGGCCTCCCAAAAACGCCAGGACGTCCTCCAACTCGCCGTCGCTCAACGAGACCAGCTTTGCCTCGCAGTCCAGCGCAGCATAAGTAAAGGGCTTCCGCCCGCCACTGGGATCAATGCCCACGAACAGGGTTGCGTCAAATGACATATGTGCTCATCGAATCAGGTAAAATGGGTTTTCTAAATACGTTCAGGGTTGACAGCACTGCAAAAACGCGTCTGAGAGACATTGCGCCTCTTGCATTTCATATTTCTTGTAATTACAGAAGGACCGGTTTTAAATGGCTGAAATGTTATCAATATTATAGAATACTATAGAGGCAAAATGATTTTTTCGCAACAGGTCTACCGACGTCTCTTTTACGCTGCAATCTTGGTGCTCGGACTAGCTTGGACGGCTGCCTCCGCCGCCCCCAAAAGCGCCACAACGAATGGCAAGATTCCGGCGCCCCAGACGGGTTTTCTGGCTCCCGATTTTTCGTTGACAACCCTGACGGGGAAAAGTGTGCATCTGGCAGATTTGCGTGGCAAAGTAGTGCTGGTGAATATCTGGGCCTCATGGTGCCCACCCTGCCAGGCCGAGATGCCGGCCATCCAACAGGTGTACGACGAGTACAAAGGGGATGGGTTCGTCGCCCTGGCAGTGGATTCAACGGTTCAAGATCGTCTTCCCGACGTTGAAAAGTTTGTCACTCAACACAATCTCAGTCTCCCCATTCTGTTAGATCAATCAGGAGAAGTCACCCGCAGCTATCAAGTGCGTTCCCTGCCGACATCCTTTTTCATCGGCAGGGATGGATTGATCCACGATGTAGAACTTGGCGGGCCCATGGCCGAGGCGCTACTGCGCAGCCGCGTCGAGCAACTGCTGAAAAAGAAACCCTGATGCTCCCTGTCTTGCAAGTCGGTCCCCTCGCCATCCAAACGCCGGGTCTGATGTATTTGCTTGGGCTGTGGCTAGGACTCTCGTTGGCCGAGAAACACGCGCCGGCGCATGGGCTGTCTGCAGATCAACTCTATACGCTGGTCTTCACAGCCTTGGTTGCCGGCCTGGTTGGCGCACGGCTGGCCTACGCGCTCCAGTATCCCGATGCGTTCTCCGGCACACCGATCAGTTTGGTTTCATTGAATGCCGGATTGCTCGATCCGTTCGGCGGGTTGGCGACAGCCTTACTGGCAGCGTTGATTTACGGGCAGCGAAAAAAGCTGGCGTTCTGGCCCACACTGGACGCATTGGCGCCCGTGCTGGGCGTCTTCATGATCGGTGTAGCGCTGGCACATATTGCCTCGGGGGAAGCCTTCGGCGCAGTTGCCAACGTGCCTTGGAGCATTAACCTTTGGGGGGCGCACCGCCATCCATCACAGTTCTATGAATTGGGCGCATCGGCTTTGACATTATTTATCTTGTGGAAATGGATGCAAACCGAATCCAGGGCCGGAACGCTGTTCGTGCGTTTCATCGCATTGACCGCGGGCTGGCGGCTGTTCCTGGAGGCTTTTCGCGGCGACAGCACCCTGCTTGTCTGGGGAGTACGCGAGGCCCAGGTGATCGCCTGGTTCGTCCTGGCCGTTGCGTTGATTCTGTTGGAATGGCTGCGTTCCCAACCGATAGAGGCTTAAGCATGGATCAGGTGCTCATCAAGGATCTGCGCGTTCGGGGAATTGTTGGCATCCACCAGTTTGAGCGGACGACGCCTCAGGAGATCGTCATCAATATCGCAATGTCGACCGATACGCGCCGCGCTGCGGCCAGCGACGACATCCGGGATTGCGTCAACTACGAAACCGTCGCAGAGCAGGTCAGGGCACACGCAGAGTCGTCGAAGCGGCTGACGGTGGAGGCGCTGGCGGAGGACATCGCCAAGATCTGCTTGCAAGACGTGAAGGTGCGCCGCGTAAAAGTACGGGTGGAGAAAACGCAAATTCTCCCGTACGCCGCCTCTGTTGGGGTCGAGATCGAGCGGGAGAAACCGTAAAGGTGAAAACCAGCGCTTAAACGGAGAAGCCTGAAAGCCAGAGGCCAGCCTGTCTTTTTTAAATTCGCAGCGGAGAGGCGCCGCGTGAGATGTTGTCCAGGAATTCTTGGCGCGTGGCAAGGTTAGCGCGAAAGGCGCCGTGCATGGCGGAGGTGGTCATGCGGGCATCGTGTTTTTTGACGCCACGCATCATCGAGCACAGATGCATGGCTTCAACGACCACCGCCACGCCTTGCGGCTTCAGCAAGTCGCGCAAAAAATCGGCGATCTGACGCGTCATGCGTTCTTGAACCTGCAAGCGGCGCGCATACATATCCACAACGCGTGGAATCTTGGAGAGGCCAAGCACCTTGCCATTGGGTACATAGGCAACATGCGCGCGACCAATAAAAGGCAACAGGTGGTGCTCGCACAAACTATAGAACTCGATGTCGCGAACGATCACCATTTCGTCGTATTTGACTTCAAAAATAGCGTCGTTGACGAGCGCAGTCGGGTCGGTACGATAACCGGATAACAGTTCGGCGTACATACGAGAAATACGCTCCGGGGTACGGAGCAAGCCCTCGCGATGAGGGTCTTCCCCAACGGCTTTCAAGACCTGGCGCATGGCCTTTTCGATTGTTTTGTAATCTATTTTTGTGTGCCAATCCGCTTCGAGAATGGCATCATCAAAATCCAAATTCTCCATAAAAGCTCCACTCGACTCTCCGGGGTCCACATGAAAAGAAAGGCGCGGGGACGCTTTTCGACTTCAAGAAACATCCCCACAAGTATCTTCAGCTACTGCCCATAAACCAATAGACTGACTCTCGAACAAGTCAGTCTATTGTACTCAATTCCATGTCGTACCGCTTTCCTGGCCGTTACTTGATGGTTGGTTCGATCAGACCATAAGTAGCGTCACGGCGGCGATAGAGGATATTAACGGTACCGCTCTCGGCATTATAGAAGACAAAAAAATTGTCGTGGCCGAGAAGCTTCATTTGCTCGATGGCCTCCATTTCGTCCATTGGGATCAATTCGAACTTCTTACGCCGCACGATCTCCGGCAGTTCTTCCTCGTCGACATTTTCGGAAGTCAGAGCAACGTCTGCTGCAGATTTTCCGTCTCCACGACCACGGTGGTGCTTTCCCTTATACCGGTCAATCTGCCGGGCCATTTTATCCAGTGCCGCGTCGACCGATGTGCGAACATCATCGGAACGCTCTTCCGAACGCAGCAGAAACCCTTTTCCTTGCACGGTTAACTGACAAACATAACGGTCGGACGCGTTGCGCGCAGCTTTAATATAGGCCAGGTCGGCTCGTATTTCTTCAATGCTATTGAGGTAACGTTCGAGCTTCCCTACTTTTTTAGTAACGTAGCCACGGATATGATCAGTTACATCAAATTCACGGCCAGTGACTTCCAGAGTTCGCGCCATAGTGCCTCCTTCTGCAAAATATAGTGGGATGGTTTCCATTCTTCGAGCGGAAGAAATATCTCAATCCACGCGATCCAATCCATAACGGGTCAAGGCCCTGGCAACCGTTAGCGCGTAGACGCGTTTTGCGCCAGCCTCAACCAGCGTTCGAGAAGCTGAAGAAAGTGTCGCGCCGGTAGTGGCAACATCGTCGAGCAAAAGAACGGATTTTCCAGCGACCAAATTGTTGGTTGCCCGAAAGGCCCCGCGAACATTTTTGCGCCGTTCCACAGCACTCAAGCCTACCTGTGAACGCGTATGACGCGAGCGATGAAGCGCCCGGGGCGCATACGTCAGATCCTTCGCCAGTGCAAGCGGATACGCAAAGAGCCCCACTTGGTTATAGCCTCGCTCAGAAAGACGCTGAGGACTCAATGGGATAGGAACGGCCAAATCGACGTTCCAGTTTTGCGAATCCAAGAATTCTGCCAACGGAAGCGCCAACGTCTCCCCGAAGCCGACATCCCGACGATATTTGAGTTTATGCAAAGCCTCGCGCATTGACCCGTTAAACGCAACCCACGACCGCAATTTTTCAAATGCTGGCCGTGAGTTAAGGCAACGCCCGCAAATCCCCATCGATGAGCGGGGCTCGCCACAGATTTCACACAACGGCTCTGGAAGAGGGGTCGTACCTGCCCGACAATCTTTGCACCAACGTTCCCCGAACTTCCCACAGCCGCCACAAGCGGGCGGAAAGACCAAATCCAGCCCGCTCCACACAAGGTGATACAGGTAGAAGCGAAGGCCGGGTTTATGATTCAAGTGTTTTAGCCACCACCAAAGATAGGAGTCTTCATCAGCCGCAAGGCCGCTGGAGTCAAAAGTACGATAAAAATGGACGGGAAAATAAACGCAACCATCGGGAGAAGCATTTTTACCGGTGCCTGATGCGCCTTTTCTTCTGCCAATTGACGTCGCCGCATACGCATCTGATCAGACTGAATGCGCAGCACCTTGGACATACTGACACCTAGTTGCTCGCTCTGAATCACCGCTGCGACGAAACTGGTCATTTCCGGCAAGTCAATACGATCTGCCATACTCTTAAGCGCCTCGCGTCTCAATTTTCCCAATTGGATCTCACGAATAGCGCGACCAAACGCCAGCGAAAGTTCATTATCCCACTTTCCAGCCACATTGGACATGGCAGCATCAAAGCCAAGGCCGGCCTCGACACAAATGGTGAGTAAATCCAACGCATCTGGCATGGCCTTACGAACATCCGTCTGTCGTTTTTTGATTTGCTCGTCAAGCCATAATTGAGGAAAATAAAAACCGACTCCTGTACCGATCAAAGAGTAGAGAAGGGCTTGCGGTAGCGGTTTCTTCACAACTGTAAAAGTAAAGAGGATGAAACAACCGAACGCTACCACCCCCGCGATTACAAAACGCGACGCTAAAAACACCGGGGCGTCAACCCATCCCGCTTTCCCGGCCAATTCCAACTTGCGAGTCGTTTCTTGAAGTTGGTTCTGCGGCGTGAAGCGAGTGGCAAGCTCTCCAAATCTACGCAAAACAGGATAAAGAACACGCTCTTGAAACGACTGGGAGAGCTCGATCTGGTCAAGAGAGACCACTTCTCCTCGTTGGGAAAGTTCGACCAAGCGATCCTGCAACTGATCGCTTCCCTGACGAGGCATGCGTTGACCGGCATAAATCAAAGCACCTGCGACAATGATGACCAGTACAACCCCTAAGAGGAGATACATCGACCAATCCATGTTTACACCTCAATATCTGCAATCTTCATCATAATCACATAACCTACAATAATCATTATAACGCCAGTCCCAGCTGCTGCACCACCGCAGACCGGGTTTTTGAAAAACTCTCCCATATAATCCTGATTAATAAACCACAATATCATAAATACGGCAAAGGGAATAAAGGAAAGAATACGCCCCGATGTTACCACTTGAGAAACCATCACTCGAATTTCACCTTTGATACGCACACGTTCACGGATGGTATACGAAATTGTATCCAAGATTTCCGCCAGTGGGCCACCGACCTCTCGTTGAACATTGATCGCCGTAACGACAAAATCCAAATCGTCGCTGGGAATACGGCGCATCAGATTATCCAACGCTTTGCCCATTGGAATTCCCAATTGCATTTCCTGAACCACCCGACGAAATTCGTCACTCAATGGCGATGGGAGTTCCTTGCTTACCGATTCCATGGCTTGCATTGTCGAATAACCAGCACGCAAGCCATTAACCATCAAGTTCAGCATGTCGGGTAATTGCGCGTTAAACTTTTCAAGGCGACGGCCTTGTTGTGAGCGCAAATAAATCAGGGGAAGAGCGATTCCAAAGCCCATTCCGATCAAAGCGGAGACGATTCTGGCCTGCGGCGTAGATCCTGCCACAAAAGCGGCCAATCCCCCTAGTACAATCGCAAGGATCACGATCAGGGCTATAAACTCACCCGATCTAAATTTTAAGTCAGCACGCGCCAGATTCTTAGCAATTCGTTCTCCCCAAGAAGAACGCTCCACACTTTTATTAACCCACTCGGATAATGCTGACGAGCCAGACTCTTCTTTCGTCTGCTTCACATCTTCTTGAAGATAGCGGCCCAGACGTTCTTCCACCAGCGTACGTTCACTGGTCGACGAAACATAGATTCCAATTGCAATCAGGGCCAAAATAATAATCGCCCCAATGAGCAAATATAACATAATAGATACACCTATTGGCTTGGCCGGTTAACTAAACCAGCGACTAATATCTGCGCTGACCACCAACGCCAAAAATCGTGGGTGGCAAATGAATTCCGGCCTCCTCAATCCTATCCATAAATTTCGGGCGCAGTCCCGTAGGGCGCAAACGCCCAATTACTTTTCCGTTCTCGAGGCCTGTTTGCTCGAAAACAAAAATATCCGTCATGGTTATGATGTCACCTTCCATGCCGTTGATCTCTGAAATATAAACTACCTTACGACTACCATCCCGCATACGCTCTTGGTGACAAACCACATGAATAGCAGAAGCTATCTGTTCACGAATAGCCCGAACCGGTAAATCCATACCAGCCATCAGCGTCATCGTCTCAAGGCGAGCCAACGTATCACGTGGGCTATTGGAGTGACAAGTCGTCATGGAACCGTCATGGCCCGTGTTCATCGCCTGCAACATATCGAGGGCTGCTTCATCGCGAATTTCACCGACGATGATTCGGTCAGGGCGCATACGAAGGGCATTGACCACCAACTGACGGATTGTAATTTCACCACGACCTTCAATATTTGCCGGGCGCGACTCAAGCGTCACAACATGTTCCTGGCGGAGTTGCAATTCTGCCGCATTCTCAATCGTCAAGATGCGTTCATCCGACGGGATAAAGCCAGAAAGCACGTTAAGCAGCGTTGTCTTCCCTGAGCCTGTGCCTCCAGAAATCACAACATTTAAACGAGAGACAACGCAGGCTTTCAAGAATTCTACAGCCTCCGGCGTCAGCGAACCGTACTCAATCATTTGTTCGATGGTGATTGGCGTTTTGGCAAATTTACGGATCGTCAGCGTTGGGCCAACCAACGAAATGGGAGGAATGACAGCATTAACACGAGAACCATCTGGAAGACGAGCGTCAACATAAGGGCTTGCCTCATCAATACGACGACCAAGCGGAGCAACAATACGATCGATAATGCGCATCACATGGTCGTTGCTCTCAAATGTCACTGGCACCCGAACGATCTTACCTTTTCGTTCAACATAGATATTCTTAGGGCCATTGACCATAATTTCAGTCACCGACTCGTCCTCAAGGAGGGGCTGCAAGGGTCCAAAACCAAGGATCTCGGCTGCGATTTGTTCGAAAAGTCTTTGACGTTCAGGGCGCGAAAGGACAATGCTCTCTTCTGTCAGGATTTGTTCGAACAAATCCATAATCGTCTTACGCACTTCTTCCGTCTTCGATATATCCATAGACGGGTCCAGTTCAGCAAGCAACTTGTTTTGGACCCTTGTTTTCAAGTCAAGGTATGTTCCTGCCTGTGGAGTCGTACTAGGAGCACTGATGCGACGGGCCTGCAAAGACGAGAGTCCACCACCCGATGAACTCTCTCCACCAGAAGACAATTGAGATGAACCCTGCGACTTTTGTTCTGCTCCTCTACCTTGACCCTGTTCAATACGTTTCAGCAATGACATTCAACACCTCCTGCGAAAGACAACTAAACACTCTGCTCGTTCAACTTTGAAAGCCGTGCGCGAATCGTTTCAGCAACACCAAAAATAGCACGCCCAGCGGGTTGTGTTTTATTGTCAATCATAAAGGGTACGCCCCTGTTAACAGATGGAATAACAACCCTTTCGTCCAGAGGAACCACACCCGCAACTTCTTGCTTTAGATTCTCGCCAACTTTTTCTGGCGTAATGGCAATCCGTTTATCATACCTGTTCATGACGAAACAAATCTTGTCATGGGAAACCTGCAAAGTATTAAGCAAGTCTAAAAACAAACGCAAGTTTTTAATCGTTGGAATATCCTGCGTACCAACCACAACAATAACATCACTGATATCCAACACCCCTAAAGTTACATCATCCAAAAGATGGGAAGTATCCACGACTACATAAGCATAGGATTGCCGCAAGAACTTCAGCACCTTGATAAATTGCTCGCTGTTGACATGTTCTGCCTGCTCAGGTTTAGACGGAGCGGCCAACACTCGCACGCCTGACCCAGCGTGGGTAATCAGAGTATTTTCCACAACATCGGGTTCTAATTCATCCACACGGGGCGCTAAATTCAGAACCGTATTTTTGCCCTGTTCGTTTAAAAAGACGGCTACATCGCCAAACTGAAGATTTGCGTCAGCAATCACCGCCTTCGTCTCCTCATTGTTCAGAGTGATGGCGAGGTTGACTGCCAAGGTTGTGACACCTGTTCCGCCTTTTGGGCTGTACACCATCACAATTTTGCCGTCCACCAAATTGCCACCAAAGGCAAGTTGAGAAGAAGATGGTGACTGCGATGAAAACGTTTGTGCTGTTTTAGCCTGTTCCTGCCGAGCCATCTCTCCTGCGCGACGGATGGCAGAGACCAGTTCGTCAGCCATGGGCGGCTTAGTGAGAAAATCACGCGCACCCGCCAACATTGCGCGGCGCATATAGTTCGGATCGCTTTGCACCGACAAGATCACGATCTGTGCCACAGGATTCCGTTGACGAATCGTTTCTGTGGCAGTAATCCCATCCATATCGGGCATATTAATGTCCATCAAGACCACATCAGGTTTGAGTTCTTCTGTTAGCTGGATCGCCTCGCGCCCCGATCGGGCTGCACCAACCACTTCCACATCAGACTCAAACTGGAGGAGCTTCCGAACATTTTCACGTGTCTCGGCGACATCATCGACGATCAAGACACGAGTTTTGTCAGCCATGGATTTCTCCCAGCAAAAATGTAGTAAAGAACGAACTGCTCATCCGCCTAAGGAGTAGGGCTGGGCGTTGGATTAAGGGTATCTACGCGGGGATCCATCGCATAAGGCAGCTTGGCAGGCACAGGAACAGCATACTGACTCAAAAGATATTGCAGGGTAGCTGCTTCCGTTTCGACACGGGATGTATCATCGGGTGCTCGCAACGCTAGAGTCAACTTGGCTCCACTCGAAACAAGATAAGTCAGGGTAACTGCATCTTGAGGCGCAACAATCAATGTCACGATGTCGGGCTTCGCCACAACAACCGGCGCATTTTGTCCGGGAGCCGGTGTAGGAGTCGCCTGAGTCTGATCCTGACTTGTCGTCGTAAAATCGCCCAAGTGAAGTACCTGAATATCCTGCAGGATCATTTGGGATACCAAACGCGGACGCTGACTTTCAGAGGGGACCAAATAGAGCGCCTGATTGAGCGTTGGATCCAACTCTGCACGTCCTTGGGCAGAAGCATTTCCACCACCCGCGACTTGCGCTGACAGAAGCGGCAATTGATTCTGGACAAAACCAGTACCAGTGACAACAGCCGTATCATTGGGCAAAACGCTCTGGAAAGTAGAATCAACATCAACGAACAAGGTCGTTGCAATTACGTTAACATGGTCGCCATCTTTTATTGCATAACCAACAGCATCCAGACGGCTAATCGGGATCGAAACCGCCACCAAACCAGGAGAGATTACTCTGGCAGCTTCAGAACCCGGCTGGTTGATTCCCGGTCTATCAGAGATCATATCCACCGTGATCGGAATTCCCTGCGCCAGTGGATAAGCTGCGTATTTGCCAACGACCTGGTCATTGCTCGTTATCATTTTATCTGTCAACTGATCTCGAGATATCTGCATCGTCGAAAGAGCATCCGCGGTAATCTGACTATCTCTCTGAATAGGTTGAGCAGCGATAACAATACTTACAGGGGGAGGCGTCGCCGTTCCCGGTCGATTCAACAACCCTCCGCCATTTATCAGCAACACAGCTGCTGCAATCAAGATAATAATCACAAACAACAGAACCAGCAGGATGCGGCTTCCACTTCTCATAGATGACTCCTTAGCTAGTCATATGGTGTTATATCAACGATTATACAGTAAAAACTGCGTATGAAAAAATCAAAGAATGATTGCAAGATAGTAAAAAAGTAGGGCCCCGCAAATTCCGGGGCCCTACTCCTTTCGTTGCGCAGAGACTAGCCGAGGCTACTATTAATGGTACTGAAAACGTTCGCAACGAGTGGGCCAAGGACGGTCAAAACAGCAATGACAACGACAGCAACTAAAACAAGGATCAACGCATACTCAACAAGGCCCTGGCCTTTTTCTTTGGGAGCAAACAACATACTCTTCACCTCCTTTCTGTTTATAGATTCTCCAAATTAGAGTTAAATTAATTATATAACTTGAAAAAAGAAATAACAAGAAAAGGGAAAAATAGGTGCGTTTACAATTATGTAATCATGGTACTTCCGGAGCCGGCGGAATGGAGCAGATTTACGAAGTCGCAATTATACAGACAGTGCCGGAACCGTAAAAGTCACGCGGGTTCCTTTTCCAATAACGCTGTCCAACTCAAAAGTGCCTCCCAGCATTTCCACCCTTTCGCGAATAAGATTTAATCCCAGGCTATTGCCAGACTCTAACGTCTCGGTATCAAATCCTTTGCCGTTATCGTCGACGACCACCCTGGCAGCGCTATCACCCATATCGACCATCACTTTAATAAGAGTGGCCTGGCTGTGCCGCGCCGCATTCCCAAGCAACTCCTGAACTGCGCGAAAAATCATAATTTCGATGTATGGCTCAAGTCGTTTTTCGGTGCCAGTGACGTTGACGTTTACATCAATGCTGGTTTGCTCTTTAAAAGTATCGGCGTAGCGCTTAATCGTGGGCACCAATCCCAGATCATCGAGCATCATCGGGCGCAACTCAAAAATAAAATTGCGGACCTTCTGAAAAGTCCCCATTGCAGAGGCTCTCAGGTTGGCAAGCTCTTCGCGAGCCTGCCCAGCATCGACCTCCAACAAACGCATGGCTATTTCTGTCTGCAAAATAAAATTGGACAGTGCCTGCGCAGGACCGTCATGCATTTGGCGTGAAAGCCGTTGTCGCTCGGACTCTTGCGCCTGGATAACCATCTCGATGCTCGCCATCGCGTTTTTAGGAGAACCACTCCCATCGTCAGGCGCTTCCAGAATGGACAGTAGTTTCTCGAGGGTTGCACGATATTGCCCAAAGTGTCCCTGATCACTTTGGAGTTTTTCCAACTGTCCTCTCATCACAAAGAGTCGCTGTTGGGCATCCAGAGCGGACTCGTACGCCATTTTCAACTCATCGACGGATGTGTTTGCTTGAGTTTGCTGGAGATGGGCAGTAATCGCAGCGTTTCGCTGTGTAAGCTTGGAAACCTCCCCCTGACTCTGCTCGAGCATTAAGGTTACTTCCTTCAACGATCGATTCGTCTCTTCCAGTTCAGACTGAACGATCTGTGCAATACTCTCGGATGAATTGGTTACTTCACCAACAGCCATAGAAGGCTACTCCTCGGATTTTGTCTCGTAGTTCAACTTGACCCATCCACGTTTGAGCGCATACACAACGGCCTGTGTACGATCTTCTACACCGAACTTACGCAGAATGGATGTAATGTGATTTTTGACCGTTTGATGGCTGATGCCCAGCAGGGCGGCAATCTCTTTATTGCTTTTCCCTTGCACCACGCAAGTTAGAACCTCCATCTCACGATCCGAGAGGGGATGAAACGGATTTCCCGGTTCACTGTAAGAGCGACGGGCCATCTCAAGCTGGCGTTCGAGCCAACTCTCGAATTCTTTTTGGTTCATGACTTGACCACCCATCACATATTCACCTGAAGCCACATGATGGATAATACGATTCAATGCTTCCGGTTGAACGTCTTTCGAACAGTAAGCGGCAGCTCCGGCAATGGCAGCGTGCAGCATCTGTTCTGAATCGTCATAAGCGGTCATCAGGATCACGCGGGTTGGCATATGCTCCGACGTTACTTCGTGCGTGATCTGTTGCCCATTTTTCCCCGGCAAATTGACATCCACAACGGCGACACGTGGCTTGAGAGAAGTAATCATATCCAGCCCCTGCTCGCCATGAGAAGCCTGCCCGACGACTCGAATATCCGAATCGATGGACAGCGCATCAGCAACTCCCTGTCGAAACAATGGGTGATCATCAACAATGAGAAGCGTTATTTCGTCCATACATTTCCATATTTGGAATTTTGTTATACCCATCACGGATGAAAATTGCGCTTTTTCCCGAAGGACGCCAAGACGGTATATCGAACAGGAATGCGCAACATCGTGCCCTTGAGTATTTTTACCTGCGGGCATAATATGAGTATAGCACAAGGAATGCGTCAGCGGTCAAAATTCCTGGCCGGCTCTCTTCCAGGAATCGTCGCCAGCGGCATTTGCGACCCCGCCGGATTCTATTTCGCCCAACGATAGACCGCCATGTTATCGTGGCCCGCTTGCAGGGCAAATCTTCCGTGCGTCGTAAAAATTTGCCGGCCATCCTGTGTCAGTTTCGGATACCAGGACGGAAAAGTCACCAGATACTGCACATTGCGTTCGTCCATGAAAACCGCCAGCGCAGACTCGTTCCGAACAACGGGAATCACATCCGGGGAGACCAGACCGGCCAGGTCCACAAGGGGATGGTGATCGAAATATCCCAAAGCCCCAATATCATGCGCCGCAATCGTCGCGCCAGCCGGGACGTTTTGTGCAACCCAGCGCGCCGTGTTGACCATCTCACTTTCGATAAAAGCCACGTCCTGAGCATAGACGTAGCCGCCATACACTGTAAACGCCAGGGTGAAGGCCACCACCAGAGATTCGAGCGCGAAACGATACAGGCGCATCCGTTCCCCCGAGAGCGAGAATACCGTTTCGACGAGTCCGACTCCGCCCAAGACGAAGAAAATCCCCATCGAGGGAATCACATAGCGGCCATGCTGGTACAGCGGCAGGCGGGAGGCGTAAAGATAAATATAGCCGGCCCACCACACGAACGCAAAAACGAGGCTCCACTGCCGAGCACGGACTGCTTTAAACCCTTTGATGGAAAAAAAAGGCAGGAGAACCAACGCCGGACCGGCAAAGTAGACGCCGAAGATATTAAGCAGCCTTTCGCCCCAGGGCACAAGCTGCCAACTGGCATATTCGGCCTGTTTGGCGTAGAAGGTATTTGGCATGGGCGTACCCGACAAGGCCAAATTGAGCAGCAAATAAGGCGCCAACAGGGCGGCAACCCCCATCGCCAGGCGCGCGAAACGGACAAGCCGCGATGAGAAGCTGCCCTGTTCGACAAGCGCCAACAAAGTCAGGGGGCCCAGCAAGGTCAGGCCGTCTGGGCGCACCCAAACGCTGAGACCCGTCAACCCACCCAAAAGGAGATAGCGCCGATTTCCCGTCAAGAGCAGGCAAAGGACGCCCGTCAGAATCAGTGTGTGAAGCAACGTCTCCATACCGGAGACAGCCGACCAGGCAAAATGCCACTCCAGGATGACGAAAAGGCCAACCCACGGGAATCGCGCGCGATAAGAGGCGAGCAAGGCCCGCACGATCCGTTCGGCAAAAACCGCAAAGCCGAACAGCAATAAAAAGCCCAGGAGGTAGGTCCAGAGATAGGGGGAGAGGTGGAGAAAGAAACCGATCGAAAGCAGAAAGGTCCACAGCGGGGAGGTCGAACCGGCCGAGGGCTGGCCGGGGATGAAGGACCACTGGTGGAGCAAAGCCAGATTACGGGCGTACGTCTGATGGATCCAGGCGTCGTCCAGCGGAAAGCCGATCCGGTAGGTCAAGGCGCTGGCAAGCAGGTAGCCGCCGACGACCACAACTGCTGCCGCGCCCAAGAACACAAGATCGCGGCGCTGCAATTCAGGGAGACGGCTGGAGGAGGAAGATAAGCGCATCGTTGACCTTGCCGAGGTATTCCAGGCCCGTCTGGTTCTGCGGATGTTCGTACACCGAAGTATAGGTATCTGGCAGCGCGTCCTTTTCTAGGATCAGCACGTGAGCGCCAAATTTCTGCGAGAGTTCGTCCAGAGTGGCCGGGCCATTTCGCGGAATCTCGATGGCGGTGCGCCCACTAGCCAGAAAAAAACCGGGCGGATTAGCCACAAAGACGCCGTCTTGGGCAGGCACCCGCCAGGCAAGATAGTTTTCTACCGCATGGTAGTTCGAGGCAGATTCATTCCAGCTTCCATGAATGACGCGGATATCGATGAGTAAAAACGTCATGGCAATATCCAGCGCCAGCATGCCCCACAGAAAAATGGAGAAAGCGGACGGCGTAAACCAGCCGCGGCGTCGCGCCCGTTGAACGATAATTTCCAACCCAAACGGGGCCAGGCTCCACCAGACGGGCTGGAACGTTGCGCCCGCATGGAAGAAACTGCCCCGCGCGCCCGCAAACGGGAACAGGAGGGTCATAACCAGGAATAAAATTCCCCATCCCAGCATGACAATACGCAGACGCAAATCTTTGCGCAAGGCATAGACCCCAAGCAGGATAAACGGCCAGAGGAAAATGTTGCCCTGGGCGGCAAAGGCGTTCAACAAATTCTGCTTGAGCGCCCAGGCCCGTGCGCTCAAAGCAGACTGCCAGCCGGCGGCAAGCCAGCGTTGGAAGGTCAATTGCGAGGGCGGATAGGTAAACGTATCGTTGTAGCTGGTCAGCCACAACACATGACCGCCGCCGGGCGTCAACGGTGACCCAAACAGCATCAGGTTGCGCGCCAGCCAGGGCCCCATGATAATCAGATAGCCGGCCAACAAAACCAGGCCATGTGATACGAAAAACGACAGCTTTTTGGGAAAAGACCGATCGCCTTGAGAGAATGCTTTATACAAGACAACCAACCCGCCCAACCCCAACCACATCAAGCCATCGGAACGCGCCAATCCCATCAACCCGACGACGAGCCCTGCGGCAAAAAGGTTTAGCCAGCCATTACGAAAAGCGAACAGAAAAAACAAAGCGCCCAAAACAAAAAGGACGGCGAAGTTATCGGTGGTCGCCAAAAAAGGAGCGTGGTATCCGGGAAAGGCAGCCAGCAGCCCGGAGGCGAGCGCCAAATCACGGCGTCTGAAAAACGAATAAGACAGACAGGCCACCAGCGGCGGAGCAAGCGCGGCGATCAAAATGAAGATCAGGCGCGCCGCCGAAAAAGTGTGTTGCCCGCTTAGGAACATGCTGGCCGCAGCCAGGATGGAGGCCAGCGGCAACCAATAGGTATGGGAAGGATGCGGCAGGGAAACCGGGTTATCCAGATAATTCCACAAATAGGTTTCGGTGAAACCATGCCCCTCGACAAGACGTAACCCACCTGCCATGTAATAATCTGCGTCCATGTAGCCAGGAGAAGACTGGAAAAACGTAACCGCAATCGGGGCGATCAGTCCGATCAGAGCCAGGAGGGCATAGCTACGCCATTTCACAGATCATCCTATGCGCGTCAAGGTATCGACCCATAAACGTGGGCGGCGCACGGCCCACCAACGTACCCAGTAAAGTAGTACGATCATGCCCAGTGGGAAAGCTAAAAGAAAGATCGCTGGATGAGCGCCGAGGGACAAAAAGCTGATAAACAAACCCACCAAGAGGAGCAAAGCCAGCCAGCGGCCAAAGCCCCCCCAACGTTCGCTCATAATGGACAGCACCAGGACAATGGCCGGAACGGACAACACCAGCCAGTTCGACTGGTAAGGCAGGCCCAACAAAGGCGTAACGACCGCCGTCAGGGCAAGCGTCCAGAACAGGGAACGTACATCTTTCTCACGGGCAGCCACCCACTCGACCAACAGAAGCAAAACGCCGCCAATGGTTAGCATTTGCGCAAAACGCAACCCCAGGCCGGGGAACCAGCTTTCGAAAAGTTGATAACTGGTGGGGGAGGTGCTCCCCAGCCAATCGATCATGACCGCGCGCAGATATTGCAGCGGCCAGGCCGGCAACAGCACCAATCCAATGCCCAAAAAGACGACAAGCAACATCAAAAAACCGCCCCATACCCGCCAGCGACGCTGAAGCGTCGTCCAAAAGAACAAGAGCAGGACGAGCAAACCGGTTGCCTCAACCTGGAACAACGCTAAAAACAAAAACGCGCCGGCCAGTTCATCGATGCCAGAGTCAAGCGCCCGTAGCGCCCCAAAGATCAATAGGGTCTGTACGATAATCACATCGCCCCGCAGCAGGGATGAAAGCCCAGGCGCCCAAAGCAGCCCAAATAACAGGAGCAGAATCAGCGGGATGGCCTTTGGCTGCCACTGGCTGAGCGAAACCGCCACCCAGACCAGACCTGCCAGGGCAATCTCCAGCAGGACCATCCAGATGGCGCGCGCCAGCGTCAAGTCTTGCACGGCTCCTAACGGGATGAACAGCAAAACGATGTGGAAGGGTTCGTTGACGCGCATGGGAGCCTGACCTGCATGCGCTTCGTGCCCGTAGACCAGGGTTTCCACATTGAGCGTGGTCAATTCGCCATACGGCGTGACCCCCTGCATCAAGAAGTTCTGCGCCCCTTTCCAAACTCCGATGAAGTCTTGCCCACCGGAAAAACGTTGCGTGAAATTCAGGTTTGCCCAGACCAATCCGCCCACCAGATCGACGGCGAGGAAAAGGGCAAACAGGGTTAACGCGATTGTGCGGCCGCTTCGTAACATCGGCTTATTTTACCAGAGCGGGAAGACTTGCATCGCGAGGGAATCCGGAGTTTGGCAATCGGGGCCGGGGAGACGACAGAAGGGTAGATCCTACCGATTTAATGGGAATAAGTGACGGGGCGTTTGGTCGCCGCAAAAAGGGAGACTCAAGCCCCGGGCAGGAGAATCCGCAAACGGCGCGGCAGGGTTTGATAGTCCAGCGTTTGCACCTGCTGGAGGAAAATCTCGCCATCGGTATGCGCCGGAGAGAGCTGTTCCAATTGGACGTGCAGGTGCGTGGAATGCAGTTCGTGGATGTCGGGAAGTTCGACAAAACTGCCTTTTCCGGGTTTCATAGTGCGCGGGAGCAGGGCCAGCATCCCCAGGCGACTGACGCGATGGGCATACATGAACGTCAATTTTCCGTCGAACGGATCGGCATGCGGCGTCATGAAAAACAGGCCGCCGGTGCGCGCGCCGTTCCCGACCGAGACCAGCGAGATCGGGCCGTCGTAGCTGCCGTCGTCCCAGGTCATGTGCGCCTGCCAGGTGGGACGATCCCAAATTCCGCGTAAGGCCGCCACAAGATAACGCAAAATCCCTTTGATATAGCGAATATGCGTCTGAATGGTCGTGATATAGGGCTCCAGGCCGATGGCTGAATTGTTGACAAAATAAGAGTCATTTACCTTGATCACATCGAGTAAACGGCTCTGGCCTTTGGCAATGACCTGCACGGCCTGGTCGATGTCGAGCGGCAAACCCAAATTATAGGCCAGGTCATTGGCCGTGCCGAGCGGAAGGATGCCCAGCGGACCGACCGGCTGCTGCGCAGAGCCCGCAGCGCGGAACAGGCCGTTGACGGTTTCGCCGATGGACCCATCGCCCCCGGCAACAATAATCGGCGAGGCGCCGTCACGGGCGGCCCGTTCGGCCAGTTCGATAATATGGCCCGATTCTTCAGAACGGGCCAGTTCGAAAGAAACACCGGCTGCCCGCAACGCAGCTTCGGCGTGCTCCCAACGGCGGGAAGCATTCCAACGGTTCGAGTAAGGATTAAGAATCACTCTGGCAGACATAAGTCAATCATACCGTCAATTCGACGGTCGCACCCGTTTCAATTGGATGGCAGGCCGTGGGGTCTCCCCCATTTCCACCAGTCGCTTGACGAAACGTCATCAGTGCCAACGCGTTGTCTCGTCGAGGACGGATTTTTCCTCGGCGGATAGTTCGAACTGCAATGTGGCCAGGTTATCCTGCAATTGTTCGACCCTGTTCGGCCCGATAATCAGGCTGGTGACGGTTGGCTCTGCCAACAGCCATGCCAGGGCCACCTGCCCCACTGATGCAGCGTGTTGGCGGGCCATCGAATCCATGCAGTCAATGAGGGCAAAGTTCTTCTCGGTCAACGCATGTTTCAGATGATCAGCGCGGGCGCTCTGCGGAAGCGGCTGGCCCGGACGGTATTTCCCCGTCAGGAAGCCGCCCGCCAGCGGGCTATACGGGATCACCGCCAATTCCCGCGTAATACACAGCTCACGCAAATCACGCTCGAACTCGTCGCGGTGGATCAAATTGTAGTGCGGCTGGAGCGTGTCGAAACGTACCAGATGGCAGCGTTTGGACGCCGCCAGGGAATCGAACAGGGTTTGTTTTGCATAATTCGAGCAGCCGATAAAACGCACTTTTCCCTGACGAACAAGATCGTCGAGGGCCCGCAAAGTTTCCTCGTGAGGAACGTTATCATCAGGCCAATGGGTCTGGTACAAATCGATGTAATCGGTCTGCAAGCGACGCAGAGAAGCTTCTGCCGCTTTCATAATATGCACGCGACTCAGGCCCTCGTCATCCGGGCCGTCGCCCATCTTTCCGCGCACCTTGGTTGCCAGGATGAGTTTATCGCGCGGAATCCCCGTCTGTTTCATCCAGCGTCCGACGATTTCTTCGGCGACCCCACCGGGATTTCCAGGAACCCACTGCGAGTAGATGTCCGCCGAGTCGATAAAATTGATTCCCGCCTCGTAAGCTGACGAAAGCACCTGCTGCGAGGTTGGCTCATCGGCCGACCAGCCGAACTGCATGGTACCCATACAGAAAACCGATACGCGAAATCCCGTGCGCCCAAGAATACGATAATTCATGCTGTCCTCTGCTCCAAACCGTAATTTTCTGCAATAAACTCTGTTCCGAAAGACGGTTAATTTCACCGGGACCGCCGCCTTACATCCTGGTACAAAGTTTACCTTAAAACAGCCATCGAAAGAACCAACCAAGAGTCTCATTGAGCCGCGTCTCAGACGGTAAGATAGGGTTCACTGAGAACCGACGGAATAAAACCAGTAATTCCAAATTTGAAAATAAAATTCCCGATAAAAAAGCCAAAACTTTAACGCCAAGTCGCAAAGCCGCAAAGATTCTTAAGAAATTTGCTCCGTTGTGAGGCTAATCGGCCTTTCCGTCGAT
>JBJKRF010000121.1:0-20027 GCA_046704785.1 Anaerolineales bacterium
CCGGACATTGGTGCTTAATTGGTACTTGGGTTATGTGCGGTTTTATGGTTTTTTTTGTTTTGTTGGGGGGGGTTGGCGCCCCCTACACTCCATATTTACTCCCTTACCACGGGAAATCCCAAAGAACCGCTTAATATCAGGGGTGGAAGGGTCGCTTATCGGCTGTTACCGGGGACCAACCAGCCAATCGGATATTCGTTGTCGCCAATCTGGAAGGCGATCCCTCGGTTTATATCCAGGATAACGACATGATTGTTGCTCTTGTCATAACGATTCTCGACCATGAGTTGCGTCCCGTCGGGAGACCAAACAGGCGGGGGCAAAGGTCGGAAATTCAAACTGCTGGAATATAAATTTGGAATGCAGTAGTCTGTCGTTTTTTTCGTGGTCGTATCATAGACTGCCAGTTCCCACTGTGGTTCGGCATAGATAAACCAGAAGGCAATATAACGCCCATTCGGTGACCAACGAATGCCAGAGGACGAGATGAGCAAATTCTTCCCGTAATGGTCTGCCAGGTGAGTAAGTTGCTTCACCTGCCCCTCACGGGTCATGCTGAAAATATCATCCCCTGATTTTGTGTTTGAGGTACTTGTGGTGGGATTCCCGACCACAGCGACCTGGCTGCCGTCTGTTGTCCAATCGGAAATAACAGACGGGGAGAGCGGGTTCTTCACCTCGCCAAGGATCTTTTTTGTGGTCAGGTCGAGCAGGGAAATACTTCCATCGTTGTTTTTATAGACGGCTTGCGTCATATCGGGGCTGAATCCTGCGTAGCGATTTCCAATGGCGTCGGCGGCGTAGCCCGGCAGGTCCTGATAGGTGAACGCTTTTTCTTCTTTCGTAAACGGATTGACCACCTCGAACGGCGGGGTGGCGATAATCAAAATTTGTTGATTATTCACCCAATAGCCTAAATTGAAGAATCCCTGTTTCCATGGAAATGTGTCGGTCACTTTACCATTTGCATTTGCGACGACCAGATTCCAGTCTTTGCCTCCATTGCTCGACAGTTCGTAGGCCAATTGCGTTCGATCTGGAGAGACGGCGACGGTTGCCACGCTCTGGTTGGAGGTTGGCAGCAGCGACTGGGTCTCGTTCCCAAGGTTTTGCATGAAAACGTTGGATGTAGATTTGTAATCGCCCAGGACGGCAATCCCGTTTAGTTGCAGGTCGGCGGGCGGAGCAGAGTCGATAGACACGCACTTGGTGGAGACGTAGGCGTCATCGGGTAACGGCGTATACATGGGCGTCGGCGGACTGCTCGTAGCAGCGTTGCTCGATGGTGCGCCGCCGCATGCGCTCAGCATTACCATCAGTAGGATAACGATTGCGAAGGTGATTCTCTTCATTTCTCTGTTACTCCTCTTCATTGGTGGCTGGCAGCCTCTTCACCGAATGGGAAGCGCGGGTGTGTGAAGGACGCGAAATTGCTTCACATGCCCCATCTCTCCCAAAAAGAGCGAATGATAGTACTGGAGCCTGGTTTTTGGTTTGGGAACATTTCCCAAGAATTGCTACGGGCGCGCTTCAACCAGTACATTGACCTGGGAGATGGCCGCTCCCAGGCTATAGACCGGGAAGTCGAAAGCCTGCGTACATCCTGCTTTAAGTGTGCCGCTCCATTCCCAACGATGCACGCCTACCGGGCGATTTTGCGCATCGTATGCCACGCCCGCCACCCACAACGTATGCGCCGTTTGCTGGTCTGCAGACAGGTATACCTGCCCATGGACCTGCGCAGAGCGCCCATCCCAATCCACGCTGACCAGCACGTTGCGCGTAGTGGCTGCCAGGTAACGCTGCTCACCGGGCAAGACCTGAATCGACGTCACCAACTGCGCCACAGGCTGCAGGCTCAAGGCATTCTTTGCCGTAAAGAAGGCGACGGCCGGCAACGCCTGCCCCGCGGGCAAAACATCCAACAGCAACGGCGCCGTCTGGCTGGCAGCGACCTTCCCCTGGGCGTCGACCAGCGAGAACTGCACGGCGACATCTTCCAGCGCACTGGCATTCGGATTTTGGACGGGCGCCAGACAATAGACTCCGCCCCCCGACGGATAACACCGCACCGCGCCCAGACTCACCGCTGCCGGCGTGGGCGTCGGATGAGCGTTCTCCCCGCTGGCGGCTGCCGGCACATTAAGTTTCTGCCCCACCTTGAGCGACTCGGCCACGACACCCGGATTGGCAGCCGTCAGGTCCGCCAGAGAGATACCCAGGTTCTGGGCGATGACGCTCAACGTGTCGCCCGAAGCGACCACGTAGGTCGAGGGCGTGGCGCTTGGAATGGGGATTGCGGTAGCCTGCACGGTAGCGGAAGGGGCAACCAGCGGCGTCGTACTGGCGTATGGAACTAAATTTGGCGGCGAAACCGGCGCCGGGGCATTTGAGGGCCCTGAACAGGCCGAAACAAGGCTGAACACAGTCAGCGCCAGAAGCAGGCGCAGAAATGATCTGAACATAGGGCCGATTATATCCCTGACAGAACGGATAGGCCAAATGCTTGCCCGACCTTCCAGCCTGTGCTAGACTTGGTACATGGTCCAGGATTTCCTCTCGCCCGAACAATCACAGGAGGAGGCGCTGCTCCAACAGGCCATCGAGTTCATTAATCAGGGGGAGTTTTCCACAGCGCGCGACCTGCTAACGCGCCTGTTGCGCAGCGATCAAAACAATGCTACCTATTGGGTTTGGATGAGCGCCACCATGGAAACATCCAAGGAGCGCCTGTACTGTCTGCAAACAGCCTACCGCCTGGATCCGACCAACGAGGCTGCCAAACGCGGCCTGCTTCTTTTGGGCGCTCTGCTGCCCGACGAGAGCGTCCAGCCCTTCCCGATGAACCATCCGCGCGCCTGGGAAGACAAATTCAAGCTCGAAGAAGAAAAACCAAAAAAAGAGAATCGCGCCCGCAACCGGCGGATTGCCTTCCAGTTGGGCGGCATCGCATTGGTGGGCTTGCTTCTGATCGGCAGCGCCATCTATGGATTGGGCCATGTGCTGGGCGCGCGTCCTGAACCCACCTTCGCCGGGTTCGGCACCCCGCGCCCTACCGTGACGCCCGTGCCCGGATTTTCATCCAACCATGTAACGCTGCCGCCCTTGGCAACCCTGCTCTCCGCAACGTATACACCCACGCCGATTTATTACGCCACACCGCACACTGGCCTCTCGTTGGATAGCTACAACGGCGCCATGCGCGCTTACAGCAATGGGCAGTGGAACCTAATGATCACCTTGATGCAGCAGGTGACCACCGCCGAACCTCATGCGGTCGATGCTTATTTCTTCATTGGCGAAGCCAAACGGTTGAGCGGCGACTACAAAGGGGCGCTGGCGGCTTACCAGGAGGCCATCAACATCGATCCTAATTTCGCCCCCATCTACCTCGGACGCGCACGCGCGAACATGGCACTCAACCCCAAAAAGGACGTGATCAACGACCTGGACGCTGCTGTCAAGCTCGATCCGAATTTTGCCGAAGCGTATGTGCAACGCGCGCAATATTACTATGACAAGGGCGATTACAAATCGGCGCTCACCGACCTGGACCAGGCCGCCCATATCAGCCCCGATTCTCCCCTCATCGAACTCTGGCTGGCCAAGACCGACCTCGGCATGGACAACCCTGAAGGCGCCGTGGCTGCTGCCAAACGCGCCAACCAACTCGACGTAACCGACCTGGAGAGTTACCTGGTGTTGGGGATGGCCTACCAGGCCAACGGCCAGACCAATGAGGCCGTCAGCGCGCTACAAACGTATGCCAAGTACGAGCCGGACAACGCTGATGCCTTTACGATTCTAGGCTCGGCGTATTACAACCGCGGTGAATACCAGAATGCCCTCGATAATCTGGCGCAGGCGCTGCGCCTGGATGGCACCAGTTCGCAGGCTTATTATTGGCAGGGCGAAACCTACCTGGCGCTGGGCCAGGACGACGATGCCTTGAATAGTTTCAAGAAGTCTTTCAGTTACAATCAGAATTCCTTCGACGCCGGCCTGGCCGTTGGGCGCGCGCTGATCGCCAAGAAAGAATACAATAACGCTTACATTGAAATCATCAAGATAGAAAAACTAGCCGACACAGATGCCAAACGCGCGCAATTCCTGTATTACCGGGCGATCTCGCTGGAACAGATCAATCAACCCGACGCAGCCTACAACGACTGGAAAGCGCTGCTCGACCTGCCTGCTGACGCCGTCCCGGCGGACATGCTGGCGACAGCCCGCGCCCATCTTGCCAACTTAAGATCGCCGACCTCGCCGCCGCCTACGTCTACCGCCACCCGGACGCCTCTTCCTACGGCGACGCGCTTCCCCACGGCGACCTCCGCGCTTTCGCCGACATCCGGCCCTTCCACCACGCCGTCTCCCGCGGGTAGCCCCTCGACGACTTTCACGCCTACGGCAACCGCTACCCCTTGACGGTTTGATGTGCTGAACAACGGCCCGACTCTTTCAATCGAGTCGGGCCGTTGTGTTTAACGATTCTTTGGGAATCAGCGAGACGAAGCGAATTTATGGGGGCGTGGGCCGGCATTGCGCACAAGGACACAACGCTCGCAGATAATGCCAGTTGTAGATGCCGTAGTCGTGTCCGTCTTCCCAGATGATGGTGATGCCGTATGCCCCCGTCGGTTTGACGGTCACCAGGTGGCTGGAGGCTGAGTCTGCCAGTGAAGCGGCGAACACCTCTTCGTCCGGTTCGGACTTCATGTTTTCATGTCCGCCCCGGCATTGGGCGCACGGGCAGGCAGCGCGTAGCAGGGAGAATGGATAAACGCTGGTGTGGCCGTCTGCCCAGGTGACGACCATTTCGCCCTTTGGGCGGTCGGCGGTGATGCCGGTTGGCTTTTCGGTCAGCATAAAAACCTCATTGGATTCTGGCTCTCTGGGAATTAGCGGGATGAGGCGAATTTGTGGGGGTGTAGGGGCGCTTCGCGCCGCCTACACCCCCACATCTACTCCCTTACCACGAGAAACCCAAAGAACCTGGATTCTTCCGTTGCATCGTTTACTGTTGCGGGGGCGGAACGATGCTCAAATAGTTGGAGGCTGCCCAACCGGTGCGCGTCTGATCGTAGGGCGCCACCAGGTACCACCAGGTGTAGCCGTCGGCTTGCTTGGGGCCATCTTTGACGACGAAGACCTCCGAGTCGTTGCCCAGGAACAGGGGATCGCTATTGAGGCCCGGTGCGGAGCGGATGCGCAATCCTTGGCCGTCGGTGCCGGAAATCTGTACGTAGCTGCCAATGGCGATCTGGCCTGCCGAGGCGGTGGGAGTCGTGTCGGGCGAGGCGCCGGGCGTCGGGGTGGGGGCGAACGGCGACGTGGCGCTGGGCGCAGGGATCACCGTCAGGACGGCCAGAAAATTTCCCTGGCTGGGGGCCGGCGGCGCCGTCCATTCGATCCAGATAAAGGTCAGGATCAGGAGCAGCAGCGTTACACCCAGTGCGCCGAAAACCATCCGAGGAGAAAGGAGATTGCGAGAGTCCATCGTTCAAGGCAGCAGGAAAAAGGCTAATCCCAAAATTAGATATACCGCCAGCAGCCCGACGCCCTCCAGCCAGGTGGACTCGCCGTCGGAGGAGACCAGCGCCGAGACGATCACGCCCATCATCAGGGCCAGCAGTTCAAACAGGTTGAAGGTCAGTTGTAGCGCATGGCCGAACAGCAGGCTGACGAAGACCAGCAGCGGTGCGACGAAGAGCGCCACCTGTAAACTGGATGAGATGGCGATCTCGACGCTCAGTTCCATCTTGTTTTTACGTGCGAGTTGCACCGCCACCAGGTGCTCGGCGACGTTACCGATCAAAGGAATGAGAATGATGCCCAGGAAGAATTCGGAGACGCCCAACCCGACCATCACCTGCTCGGCAACGCCCACCAGCACCTCCGAAAGCCAGACGATGCCTAACGTGGCTGCGGCCAGGATGACCAGGGCTTGGCCCGCCGTCCAATGCGGCGCAGACTCACCGGCTTCGTGCGATGCGCCGGCCTCCTGTTGGGAGGCGTCCAACAGGCTGAGCCCGTACAGCGTGATCATCACGACGGCCACGCCCAGGCTGAGCGTCTCGACTTTGGGGTTGGAACCGTTGCCGATGTAGTTGCTCAGCAGCGAGGGAATCAACAGCGCGATGACGGCCAGCACCAACAAGATGGCGTTCCGCGAGGCCCGCCGCTGGTTGAATGTCTGGACGCCGTGTTTGAGCCCGCCGGTGAGCATCGCGAAGCCCAGCACCAGCAGCAAATTCCCCAGGATCGAACCAGTGATCGAGGCCTTGACCAGCGCAAGCAGGCCGGCGCGGATCGCGACGATGGTGATGATCAGCTCGGCGGCGTTGCCCAGGGTGGCGTTCAACAGCGCGCCGACGCGCGGACCGGTGTAAACGGCCAATGCCTCGGTGGCTTCGCCAATGGTTGCCGCCAGTGGAACAACGCCCAGCGCGGCCAGTCCGAACACCACCACTGCATTCCAACCGGCGAGTTGCCCGATCAACGTGAACGGAAGAGCCAGCAACAAAATCGAGAGCGGTGTCTTGCGCACATAGGCCGTCAGAGATTGCATCGTTGCCTCATGCAGTAACGAGTTTCGTATCCGGCCTGCCATCGTTGAGTAACGACAGCGCCGGCGTAGGCATCATCAAACGCAGCGAACGCGACAACACCGAACAACGCACCCGATGGACCTTTCCGCGCGGCTCGCCATCCAGTTCCAGCGAAGTGGCCGTATCGGCTTCCATTTCCAACTCGTGAAAGGGAATGCATAAGGTGCCTTCGGCGGTATGGTGGCGTCCGGCCATCATGTCGAAGGCGTGCCGCAGCGCGTCGCCCAGGTTGCTGCCCGAAAACAGCCACAGGTCCATTTGACCGTCGTCGAGGCGGGCCTGCGGCGAAAGTTGCGCCAGCCCACCCATATAGGTGCGAATATTGGTCACAATGGCAAGCAGGTAATGTCCCTGGATGCGGTGCCCGTCGGCCTGTACGCTCAAATCCATGCCGTGCCAGAAGGCCGCAGTCCAGATCGTGACGGCAGCATATTGTGGCACCGAAAGATACTTTTCCAGGCGCGGGCGTGGCTCCAGGTTGTTGACCGCCAGCGCATCCAGCCCCAGGCCAGACCATAGCAGAAAAGGCTTGTCGTTGCAGAGTCCCACATCCACGGAGCGCACCGGCGCTTCGGCGAGGGTACGGATGTTCTCTGCCAGCGCCCACCAGCGGTTCCAGCCGAAAACCGGCAGGCCCAATTCCCCCGCCATTACATTCTGCGTTCCGCTGGGAAGGATGCCCAGGGCCGTGCCCGACCCGGCCACACCGGAGGCCACCTGCCCGATGGTTCCATCGCCGCCCGCGACGAAGACGGCATCCAGCTTCGCCCCCGCGGCATTTTTGCCCAATTCGACGGCGTGTTCGCCGCTGCGGGTGGCCGCCACCTGCACCTGCCAACCGAAATCTCGTAACAGGCGGGCAGCATTATAGACGAATGGTTTGACGGGAAACCGTCCAGCAGCAGGATTATAGACCAGCAAAGCCTTCACGTTAAAAATTATAACTCATGCGCTTTATTCCCGTGACCTTCGGAAATCGGCGTGATGAAGCGAATTTCTGAAGGCCATAACGGTTGCGGGCCATGTTTCTCCACGCCGATGATATAATTCCAAGCCATGGCCGGGAATTTGCTCAACAACCGTTACCAATTGCTCGAACCGCTCGGCAGCGGCGGCATGGCGCAGGTTTTTCGCGCCAGAGACACCATGCTCGAACGTTTCGTGGCGATCAAAGTGTTGCGCGCCGACTATTCGGCAGACGCCAGTTTTCAAGCGCGTTTCCGGCAGGAAGCGCGCGCTGCTGCCAATCTTTCCCACCCAAACATCGTCACCGTCCACGATTTCGGCTTCGACCAGGGGCAACTCTTCATCGTTATGGAATACGTGCCCGGCACGAATTTGAAGACGATGGTCGAGCACCTGGGCAAATTCAGCCCCGAAGACGCCATTCCGCTCATCGTCCAGGCTTGCGCCGGGCTGGGCTATGCCCATCGCGCCGGATTGGTGCACTGCGATGTCAAGCCACACAATATGCTCGTCTCGCCAGACCGCCGCCTGAAGGTGGCCGACTTCGGCATCGCCCGCGCCATTGCCGGAATCCACCCGGACGAGGAAAATAGCGTCGTCTGGGGCTCACCGCTGTATTTCTCGCCAGAGCAGGCTGCCGGGCAGCCGCCCTCGCCCGCTTCCGACGTGTACTCGCTGGGCGTGGTCATGTACGAAATGCTGACGGGGCGCCCGCCGTTCATCGCCCGCACGGCGGAGGCGCTGGCGCACATGCACCGCGAAATGATGCCCGAACCGCCCAGTCGCCTGAATCCGGCCATCACGCCCGCCCTAGAGCAGATCATTATGAAGGTGCTTTCGAAAGAGCCCTCGGCCCGTTACCGCACGGCAGACCAGTTGGGGCGCGTGCTGATGACGTTCGGTGCGGCCCGGCGCTCTGCGGCTGTGGCGCTGACGCCGCCTCCGCCCGCCGTAGAGCCACCTGCGGACGCCGTGGTGGAACTGCCCGCCGAGCCGCTCCCGGCGCCTGTGCCGGAGCCTGCTTACGTCGAACCGGTTTCGCAGCCAGCCGTGGAGGCTTTGTTGACTGAGATCGATTGGGTCGCCGTCGGGCTGGGTTTGATCGCCTTTCTGACGGTGGGGGGCCTGATTCCATTTTGGATTTATATCTATTACCGTTATACATCGCCCCTGCCATGACCCATCCCTTTGTGATTGCCCCCTCGATTCTGCCTTCTGACTTCACCCGCCTGGGTGAAGAAATTGCCGCCTGTGAAACCGCCGGAGCCGACTGGATTCACGTCGATGTGATGGACGGGCATTTCGTGCCCAACCTGACGATGGGGCCGGTGGTCGTCGAAGCCTGCCGCCGCGCGACGAAACTACCCATCGACGTGCACCTGATGATCGAAAGACCGGAAAATTTGCTGGGGGCCTTTGCCAAAGCCGGGGCGAGTCGTTTGACCGTCCACGTGGAGACTTGCCCGCACTTACACCGCACTTTGCAGTATATCCAATCGCTGGGCGTCAAGCCGGGGGTAACGCTCAACCCGGCCACGCCGGTTGTCATGCTTCAGCACGTTCTCCCCATCGTCGATCTGGTGCTGGTGATGAGCGTCAACCCTGGCTTTTCAGGACAACGCTACATTCCACAAGTGACACCGAAAATTGCGGATGTCCGTCACCGGCTGGACGAAATCAACCCGGAGGCCTGGCTGGAGGTCGACGGCGGCATCTCTGTCGACACGCTGCCGGCGGTGCTGGCTGCCGGCGCCGACGCGTTCGTGGCCGGCAGCGCCGTGTTCGGTCATCCAGACGGCGTCGCGGGCGGAATCCGGGCGCTGCGTGACAAGATGAAATAGTGTTAAACAAAAATCACGGCCCGGTTGGCCGCGACTTTTGTCGAGGAAAAGAATAAAATAACTGACTATGCCGTCTTCACCAAGGTGCGAATGCACTTGGTGCACAGGGTCTTCTGAACTTTGCGACCCTTCTCGTAAACGGTCACTTTCTGCAAGTTGGGGCGAAAGGCACGGTTTGTCGCCCGCTGTGAGAAGGAACGGTTGTGACCGAAAGTCGTCGTTTTTCCGCAATGTGCACACTTAGCCATCGTAAAGCATCCTTTCTTGCTCTATCCTGTCCATAGTTGGGCATTCCAACCAAGACAGGTATAATTCTTTGACAAGCGCGCCATTTTACCATAGTTCATATCTTTCTACAAGAAAATTTTGTTCCCGAAATCCTATAATGACTTCTTTGTTTGCCCCTGATAAAAAAACTGAACTCTGAATATCTCTATGAGGAAAAGCCATGGGTGAAGAAACGACAACATTGGGCAGTATTCATATCTCACCAAATGCCATTGCCACCATTGCCTATCATGCCACCCTGCAGTCCTACGGCATCGTTGGACTGGCGCCGAAAAACTTAGCCGAAGGGATTGCAACGACGATCACGCGTGAGCCCACGCGGGGTGTGAATGTCCATTTCGACAACGACAAACTGGAGATTGACATTTTTATCATCGTCGAATACGGTACACGTATTGCTTCCGTCTCCCAAAGCGTGACCAATGCCGTGCGGTATCAGGTCGAAAAGGTTGTCGGGCTGAAAGTGCACAAGGTCAACGTCCATGTGCAAGGATTGCGTATCAGCAATCCAGACTGATACACGCGCTGCCCTGATGAGGCAATCTCGCGCGAGGAGAATTTCAGGCATGCAAAGAACGTCCTTAGACGGTTTGACTTTAAAACAATTGGTGGAAGCCGGACTGACCTGGCTACGAACGAATCAGCAAGTCGTGAACAATTTAAACGTGTTCCCCGTACCTGACGGCGATACCGGCACGAACATGCTCCTGACCATGCAATCGGCGTACAGTGAAATCGTCAACCTGGGACATCGCAGCGTGGGTCAGATGGCCTCCGCGGTGGCGCAGGGCGCCTTGATGGGCGCGCGGGGGAATTCCGGTGTGATTCTTTCCCAGTTATGGCGGGGTTTTGCCCGTTCCTTGCATGGGAAAGAACTGTTGGATTGCCAGGGCCTGGTAGCTGCCTTCGCTGAAGCGCGCGACACCGCTTACAAAGGCGTGGTGCGGCCTGTGGAGGGAACCATCCTGACCGTTTCCAAGGACGTGGCTCTCGCCGCAGAAAAAGCGTTGCTGGAAACGGAAGACTCCGTCGAGGTGCTGCGCCGCTGCGTAGCCGCCGCCGACGCCTCGGTACAACGTACCCCCGAGCTGCTGCCGGTGCTGGAACAAGCCGGCGTCGTCGACGCTGGCGGCAAAGGACTGTTCTTCATCCTGGAAGGGATGTTACGCTTCCTCGATGGCGAGTCGCTCGACTCGCCGTTGATTTCGGTGCAACCGCTTTCGGCCATGAAGCTCGATAGTGCCAGAAGCGATGTCGAAGAGGGACAGGACTTCGAGGTAGTTGTCGATTTTCGTCCCAATGGCACGCTGGACGTTCCCAAGTTCTACAGCCAACTGGAAAGTATGGGCACATCCATCCAGGTGGGCGAAGGCGAAGGCATGTACCGCATGCACATCCATGTGCCGCTCGACCAACGCTACACTCCCATCGATTATGTTATGACGCTCGGCACCATCACCAAAGTTGCCATGGAAAATCTTGTGGCCCAGATGGACGAGATCGAGAGTCAGACCGGCGAGTCCAGGCTCGAACTGGCGAACGTCGAACCCGGCCAGGTGGCGGTTGTCGCCGTTTCGCCGGGCGCTGGTCTCTCGCGCATTTTCGCCAGCCTGGGGGTGGCGGCGGTCGTCTCTGGCGGGCAAACCATGAACCCGTCGACGAAAGACCTGCTCGATTCGTTCGAGAGTCTGCCTGCCGACAAGATCATCATCCTGCCGAACAACAAGAACATCGTGCTTACGGCGCAACAAGCCAGGGAAGTAACCGCCAAAGAAGTGGAAGTAGTGCCGAGTAAGACCATCCCGCAGGGATTGGCCGCCATGCTGCACCTGAACCCCGATGGCGATCTGCAAAAAGTGGCCGAGAAAATGAACCGCGCCTTGAGCACCGTTGTCACTGGTGAGATCACCGTCGCGACGCGCTCGGTTGAGATCGACAGCGTCACCGTCAAAGAAGGCCAGGTCATCGCCCTGTTAGACGGCAAACTGGCCGTCTCGTCGGATACGGTGGAGGACGCCTGCCTGACGCTGCTCGAAAAAGCGAAAATCGACGATTACGAATTGATCACGCTCTTCTACGGCGAGGACCTGAACACCTCGGAGGCAAATCGTATCGCCGACCTGATCCGCGAGAAATATAACGACAAGGAAATCGAAATTCAGGAAGGCGGACAGCCGCATTACCAGTTGATCCTTTCGATTGAATAGCTCCCTGTGGGACATTTATATGCTTCGAGACGAATCGAGCAATGACAGCCCCTTTCCTATGAGCCTGTGCATTCTGACCGACAACACTGCCCATTTTCCACCTTCCACGTCGAGCGGAAAACACCTGATCCACATCTTGCCGTTACGTGGCGGCCTGGCTCACGTCGCTCCACCGACGGTGGAAGATTTCCTGTCTGCGTTCCACGAACTCGAACGCAGCTTCAAAGATATCCTGGTGCTGACGACCTCGGCCCAACTGGTGCCGGTGGCCGATGTCGCCCGGCAGGCAGCCGTCCAGCACGGCGGATTGGCGCAGATCAATGTGCTCGATTCGCAACAGACCGGTGCTGCGCTGGGACTGCTGGCGCAGGTAGGCGTGCAGGCTGCCTTGGACGGCTCCACATTGGACGAAGTAAAGAACCGAATCCGTGCGGCGATGGTTAATACCTACACCCTGATTTGCTGTGACCCCGCCTCGGGTTTCGATCACATTGGAGACGAAGACGGGCTCCCCTTTGCCATTTATTCCATCGAAGAGGGGCGGCTCTCGTTATACAAGCGAGTGCGCACTCGGCGACACCTGATGGAAACTTTTTTGGAATTTTTGGAGGAATTCGAATCGCCCAATTACATTGTCTTTTCACACGCGCCCCGTAGCCTCCTGCGTGCCAAGCCGTTACGCGACATAGCGCGGGAACGTTTTCGCCATACCCCCTTCACTGAATTGGAGATGAACAGCACGTTGACGTCACTCTTCGGTCTGCAGGCTGTTGGATTGACCATTATGGAGATGAACTCCCTATGAAACTCGGTCTCGTTACAGATTCTCCCGCTGATTTGCCCACCGACCTTACTGAACGTTATGGCATCGAGGTTGTCCCGGCCGTGCTCGTTCTGGATGGAAAATCCTACATCGACGGGCGCGACCTCAGCCGCGAAGAGTTTTACAACCGCCTGCCGACGCTCAAAACCGCCCCGACGACGGCCTCGCCCTCCATTGGCGATTTCGCTGCCCGCTACCGCAAACTCTTCGAGGCGGGTTGTGAACACATCGTCTCCATCCACACCGCAGAAAAGTTGACCGCGCTCGCCAACATCGCCCGCCGAGCCGCCGCCGACTTTGCCGGGCACGTCACCGTGCTCGAGTCCGGCTCGCTGACGCTTGGGCTGGGCTTCCAGCTATTGGCGGCTGCGGAAGCCATCGAACTGGGCCTCGGCTTGGATGCCGTGCTGGATGCCGTGCAGTCCACGCGTCAGCGTGTGCGCGTGATGGCTGCGCTGGATACCGTCGAATACTTGCGCCGCTCCGGGCGTGTGCCGGCGGCGGTGGCCGCCCTGGGCGGATTGCTACATATCCGGCCGCTGGTCGAGCTGCGAGAAGGAGAAGTCAAGGCCCTGGGGGCTGAACGTACTACCAGTCACGCCACCGGCAGCCTGCTCAAACGCCTGCTCGATATCGGCCCGTTGGAGCGGCTGGCCGTTTTGCACACCAACGCCGAACAGCGCGCCCGGGAATTCCTCACTGCCTTGATGAACAGCGAGAGTCGCACCTTCCTACCGCGTGAGATTCGCATCGTCAACGTGACCACGCTGATCGGCACGCACGTCGGCCCCAACGGACTGGGCTTTGCGGCCGTCAAGGCATAACGCTATTCCTACCCTCCACAAATCTATTCCGTCGCGCTGGCCCCCGGAGCGAGCCGCTCAAGCCATCATAGAACAAATGGTAAAATACTTCCATGCCATCTTCCATTGAAAAGCTGCGCAAATTTTTTCGTCTCGAAGCTGAAAACCACTACGCCAACACCGCCGTCATCGGTGGACTGGCGAAGATTCTTGATTTTTGGGAAGCTGAAGCGCGCAACGATGGCGTGCCCGAAGACCTGATTCAACTCGTTGCCGGACGCCTGCGCGATTACCACCGTCTGACCCCCGCCTCCCGCGCCGATACCCTCAAAGGGGTCTGGAAGCGCATTCAGGGCCAGATTGGGGAGAATGACATTCCCGGCCCGATCTACGCCGAAGAGGAAGCCGCAAACACGCCGGCCGCCCCGCAAGCGCCTGTCGCCCAAAAAGCAGCCTCCCAGCCGAAGAAAAGGACCCGCCGTCAGGAGACATCTTCGCCTCCTGATGCCGGGCGCCGGACTCATCCCCCGCGGCGTTCCTCCTACCCCGGCGCGATCACCAGCCAGACGCCGGCCGCCCTCAATGCGCAGTTGACGGTGCTATCGGGTGTTGGCCCGCGCAATGCGGCGGCGCTCGAAAAGCTGGGGTTGCATACGCTGGGCGATATGCTCTATGACTTTCCACGCCGTTACGACGATTACAGCCAGCTCAAACCGATCCGTGACTTGTTTTACGGGCAGGTAGTGACTGTCATCGGGCAGGTGCAGAGCGTGACGGAGCGCAAAGTGCGCGGCGGCAAGATGAGCGTTATCGAAGCCACCATCAACGACGGTACCGGCGCGCTGCGCATTACCTGGTTCAACCAGCCCTGGCTGATGAACCGGCTCAAAGAAGATATGCCCATTTCGGTGGCGGGGCGCATCGAACAATACCTTGGCCGGCTGGTGATGAATAGTCCGGATTGGGAGCCTGTCGAGACCGAGCACCTGCACACCAACCGCATCGTGCCGATCTACGCGTTGACGGCCAATATCACTCAGAAATGGCTGCGCGGTCAAATGGACCAGGTGGTCAATTATTGGGCGCCCCGGGTGGCGGACCCGCTCCCAGAAACGGTCAAAAAGGCCGGCGGGTTGTACGACTTGGGCGAAGCCATCTACCAGGCGCACTTCCCCGATTCGCAGGAGTCGCTCCAAGCAGCCCGCGAGCGCCTGGCTTTCGACGAAATCTTTTACCTGCAAATGGGCGTGTTGCGCCAGAAACGCGACTGGCAGTCTGCCGTTGGGCGCATTTTCGAAGTGCCCGAAGAATGGCTGAGCGAATGCATCACCGCGTTGCCGTTCCCGCTGACCGGGGCACAGAAACGCGCCATCGACGACATCTGTGTGGACGTGGGATCGGGACGCCCGATGAACCGTCTGCTCCAGGGCGACGTGGGTTCTGGCAAGACGATTGTGGCGGCGCTGGGAATCGCCATGGTCACGCGCACCGGGGCGCAGGCGGCTGTCATGGCGCCCACATCGATCCTGGCCGAGCAGCATTATAAGAACTTCCTGGAAATCTTGGCAGGCGGTGGCGTGCTCGCTGCCGGGGAAATTCGCCTGTTGGTGGGCGATACGCCCGAGGGCGAGAAGAACGAAATCTACGAGAAGCTCGCGGCCGGGGAGGTCAAGCTGGTTGTCGGCACGCACGCGCTGATCGAAGAACCGGTGACCTTCAAGGATTTGCAGATGGTGGTGATCGACGAGCAGCACCGTTTTGGCGTGGAGCAGCGCGCCGCGCTGCGCAACAAGGGCACCAATCCGCACCTGTTGGTGATGACCGCCACGCCCATTCCGCGTTCCCTGGCCCTGACGCTCTACGGCGATCTGGACCTGTCGCTGATGGATGAAATGCCGGTCGGGCGCCAGCCGGTATCGACGTATGTGCTGATGCCGCAGGAGCGCGAACGGGCTTATTCGCTCATCCGCAGCCAGATCGAAGCCGGGCGACAGGCTTTCATCGTTTATCCGCTGATCGAGGAGAGCGAAAAAATGGAAACGCTCAAGGCTGCCGTCGACGATCACGAGCGCCTGTCGCAGGAAATCTTCCCCGATTTGAAGCTTGGTTTGCTCCATGGTCGGCTCAAGCCCGACGAAAAGGAACGCGTGATGGCCGAGTTCCGTGACGGGCAGTATCACATCCTGGTCTCGACCACCGTCATCGAAGTCGGCGTGGATGTGCCCAATGCGACGGTTATGCTGATCGAGGGCGCGAATCGCTTCGGGTTGGCGCAGTTGCACCAGTTGCGCGGACGTGTAGGCCGCGGCGGCGGCGAGTCCTTTTGCCTGCTGGTGCCCGACCAGTCGGATGCTGCCGACAACGAGCGTTTGCAGGCCATGGCGCAGACGAACGACGGCTTCGAGCTGGCCGAACTCGACTTGCGGCAACGTGGCCCCGGCGAATTTTTGGGAACGCGCCAGTCGGGGTACGCTACATCGCTCAAGATGGCCTCACTGACGGATGTGGCTCTGATCGAGAAGGCCCGCACCCAGGCGCAGGCCATGTTCGAGCAGGACGCGGAATTGAAAGCCCCCGAGCATGCCCTGCTGGCCGAGGCCCTGGATCGGTTCTGGAACGGCGGCCAAGGCGACGTCAGTTAGTTCGTCGATCCATCGGGAAAATTCGCAGACCAGAGGACAATATGGTTCGAGCCTTGTTTCCAGGCACGTTCGACCCCATCCACTACGGCCACATCGATATTGCCGAGCGGGCAGCGCGTCTGTTTGACGAAGTGATTATCGCCGTCTATGATAAGCCGCTCAAGTCGTTGTTGTTCGAGCCGCGGGAACGTATTGATCTGGTCGGGCAGACCTTCAAGGACCATCCCAAGATTCGCATTACCGGCTACAGCGGCCTGACTGTCAACATGGCGCATCAGGTGGAAGCGCAGGTCATCGTCCGGGGATTGCGCGTTTTCTCGGATTTCGAGCTTGAGTTCCGTATGGCGCTGGCTAACCATCGTCTGGCGCCTGACATCGAAGTCATTTCGTTCATCACCAACGAGGAGCATACCTTTCTCTCGTCGAGCACGGTGCGCGAGATCGCCTCGTTAGGTGGCGATGTCTCCAGTATGGTCCCGCCGCATGTGGAAGCGGCGCTCAAGCATAAGTTACTGGGAGTCGGCGAAAGCCAGCGCCCCCCTGACGGGTTGCGTGATTAAGCCGCCCTTGCGCGGCTAAGAAGCCGTTTTTGGACGTCCGTGCAAGGTGTTTGTTATGAAAAATGGACTTGTGGGTGATGCCCAATGTAATCAACTTGATGACTTTGTTATATAATTATGATATTACTTACAAATTCTTGCCCTTGGAACGCACATAATACCCGCCCGCGTGAGCGGAGGACGTAATGGATATCCTTCACCTGGTAGACCGCCTCGAAGAACTCTTCAATGAAAGCCGCGCCGTCCCCTTCACCCGAAACATCGTTTTGGATGAAGATCGGATGCTGGATATTATCGACCAGATGCGCGTGACGATCCCTGACGAGGTCAAAAAGGCGCAGCAATTGCTCAACCAACGCGACCGTATTCTGGCGCAGGCCCAGGAAGAGGCCAACCGCATTGTGGCGCTGGCGAAAGAAAAAGCCGACCAAATGGTGGAACGCGAAAGCATTGCCAAGAGCGCCCAGACGCGCGCCAACCAGATCGTCGCCGCAGCCCGCGAAGATGCCCAGGCCACCCGCCACGAAGCGGACGATTACGTCATCCAGAATTTGCAGATGCTGGAAGATGAACTCGCGCGTATCATGACCCAGGTGCGTAACGGCATTCGCAAACTCGAAGAAGAGCGTTTGCGCGGACCTGCGCCGCTTCCGAAGACGCCCCCTGCGGCTACGGAGATGCCTGCAGAGGAGCAACCTCCCGCTGCACCCGAGCCGGAAAACGAGCCTGAGGCCGGCGAGTAGGCCTGATAATACGTTTGGTATTTTGTCAAATTCGGAACAGTCGATAACGAAAAAGAACGCCCCCGTTGGAGGGCGTTCTTTTTCGTTATGAGTATGGTTTACATCCGGCGGCTGCTTATTGCAAAGACCAAATGTTGGTATTGGAGAAGGTGCAGCGGGTACCAAAGCCTGTGTTAATGCCGGAGATGACAGTGAAACCGAGTTCGCCAGAACTCAGTTTATCCTTAAGACCCGTATATGTTTTGACCAGGTGATCGTTGACCAACACACGATAGACGTTGTCTTGTACGATCAGGGCGAAATCAGCACTTCCGTTGGATGAAGGCTTTCCATAGGTGCCAAACCCCATCGATTGCCAGGCTTTATCCATACTGTAGCCCGCTTCAACGTTTCCTTTCTGGGATACAAACACCATGTAGTGATCCTTATTGGGCTGGACGTGAAATACGAATCCGCACCCGGAAGGATTGGCTACTTTGCTGGCGCTTTGCCATATCAGCTTTGTTTGTAGGACAAAATTTTTCATCGAAAGGCCGGTCGGCGTCCAACGATACCAGTCGATTTGCGCCCACTCATCTTGGAAGTCATCCAGATGTGTATAGGATCCGTCGGTGGATGAGATGTACCCGGCATCATAGTAGGACTTGACTATGCTGGAAAAGTCCTTTACCTGCTGGGTCGCTTTCCAATCAGGTGTTGCGGTTGGGATGGGTGTCGAGGTTGGGGTTGATGTGATCGTTGCCGTGGGGACGGGCGTTTTCGTGGGTGGTACCGCTGTTGCGGTAGGCACTGGCGTCGCGGCAGGCGCACAGGAAACCAGGAAAATCATGACGGCGATCAGAAAGTAGAGGGGAATTCTTTTTGTTGCCATTACCAATTTATCTCCCTTGTCAATGAATTTGGGAGACAGATGATTTATGTCCCCCACTTGTAGGCTTTATTAAAAGGCAAAAGGTACGGATTTGTCAAGCTACATACATTTCAATTCTGTAGCTATTTGAGGCCAATGAACTAACTTGATCGATGAGTTCCTCTCCACATCCCCGCCAATTCGCTTTATTCCACCGATTCTCGCAATACACAATTTGACTTGACAAATAGACAACTGCCGATATAATAAGCATCGACATATATCTATATATACCCATCATGGACATAATAAGATGAGTGAATCATGACCAGATCAAAGATTATATTTCTTTGCACAGGCAATTCGGCTCGTAGCCAAATGGCAGAGGCATTTCTGCATACTTATGCAGACGATTATTTTGAAGCCTATAGCGCTGGTCTTGAGCCAAAAGGCTTGAATCCATTGACTGTTGCTGTAATGGATGAAGTTGGTATTGACGTATCCATGCAGGAATCCAAGGGAGTGGGCGTCTATTTGGGAAAGGTGTTATTCCAATACCTGATTACCGTCTGCGATAACGCGGATAAGAATTGCCCCACGATCTGGCCTGGAGTAAACATCAGAATGCACTGGTCGTTTCCCGATCCTGCCGCTTTTGATGGTACGGAAGAGGAGAAGCTCGCCAGATTTCGGGAAGTGCGCAATATGATTGATGAAAAGATCAAGAATTGGTTGGCAGAACAAGGCATTGCTATTATCCAAACCAGCGGTGCAAGGTAAAGCGGAAAATATGAAGTTCGACCCCGTCTTGTTTGCCAAAGCGTTGGCAGACGAAACTCGCCAGAAAATCATGAATGAGTGCTGCTGCTGTTGGCTCTCGGTCAATGAGATCGTCGAGAAAGTGCATGTCACGCAGCCAACAGTTTCCCATCATCTGGCCGTCTTGCGTGATGCCGGGCTGGTCAATGTACGTGAAGAAGGTAAGCAAACGTTTTATTCACTGAACCAGAATCGCATGGTAGCTTGTTGCGGGCAACTGATGATCAAATTTGCTCCTGAAGAGCAAGCCACTGAAGCGGTCAGGACAGTTACCAGTTGAACTTCTCTTTTTTTGCCCGCTTGCATAGACGGGTATCTATTTGATAAAGGAGGTGATTGCGATGGAGTTGACTGTGTTCTCGTGCTGCGACGAGTGTCCTTGTGGCGGCGGGTGCTGCGACGATGATGAGTGTTGCTGATCTCCTACAAAATTTCGACGGCAGATTTCGCTGCCGTCGAAATTTTGTGTATTGACAAAAATATTGAAGCAAGATATAAACCGACTAGTCGGTATGTTTTTACAGGCACATTCTGTAAGGAGTAACTTGAAAGATTATGCAACAACGCGGTGAAGCGACACGGGCTCGTATCCTTGAAGCTGCCCTCGATCAGTTTGCTGCGCATGGTTATGAGGCTGCCAGCGTGGATGAAATTTGCGCCCGCGCCGGGGTCAGCAAGGGGGCTTTCTATCACCACTTCGAAAGCAAGCAGGCCCTTTTCCTGGCGCTTCTGAACGATTGGTTGAAAGGGCACGGTTCAAAAGAGTTCAAAAAGAGATCAGAGCACCTTTACAAATTATGCAATAGACTGTAGTCGGGTACAAACGAAGTAGCCCCGACAGAGCGGGTAGGATGGTAGCTTGGCGGTAAAAATG
>JBJKRF010000122.1:0-7456 GCA_046704785.1 Anaerolineales bacterium
TGGTCCGCGGTTTGACCGCTTCGGCCTTCGGCAGGCGGTCGGTCAGTATGCCGTCCGTGAAGTGATGCACACTCCCAGTGGCAATGTCAGCCAACAGCGCTATATCATCCCCTTTAGGGGGTCTGCCCTTTGGACAGCTGCGCAGCGACCTGGGCAGCCCCGTCACGGCCACCGACTTCGGTTATACCGGGCAGCGCAACCTGTCCGACCTTGGCCTGATGGACTATCACGCCCGCTTCTACGACGATCAGGTATCGGCAGTTTTACGCTCGACGATGCGCGCGCGCACTGGCGGTACGTCATCATTGGTGAGATAGAAGTTGTTCTCTCTATCGGTGCCAATGCGTGCGGTCAACAAAGGATAACGTTGTCCCAAACGAACCAACGCGCTTTCCAGGCGGGACAGGGTCAACAGTCCACGCAGGTGGGCCGTGGTGGCAAAGTTGATACTGAATTTGGGACCGTCCAACATGCGCTGACCCCAGCGAACGGGAATAGGATATTGCATCGTTTTTTCCTGATTTGGCAGATGCGTGGAAGTGCAGGACATCCGCAACGTGTAGCCTTTTTGGGGATCATCTATTTGTCAACTTCACTATTTTCAAACTTCCAGATCAGCCGGATCGTGGTGCCGGCATCAGGCTCGGAGTTGATCTCGATCTTTCCGTCAACCAGCCGTGCGCGCTCGATCATGCCGGCCAGTCCGAAGTGTTTGTTGGCAAGCAGAGCGTTGAGTTCGACCCCCTGGGCTAAATCGAAGCCGGTGCCATCATCCTCAATTTGTAGCGCACCTTCCTGTTGCCCTAATGTTCCGCTGATCGTGATTTTTTGGGCTTTCCCATGCCGCAAGGCATTTTCGCAGGCTTCCTGCACGATACGAAACAAGTGCTGTTCTACATTCGCAGGATATCTGCTCTCCCCGGCTTGGATATCGATGACCACATCCAGTTCGCCACCTCTGTGTTCCATCAAGCTGTCGGCCAGCTCGTCGAGAGCGGGTTTGAGCCCGTAGTTCAGCATGGGAGGCCGCAGGTCTGTGACGATCTCCCTGAGCCGCTGGGTCAACCGGTCGTAACTCTCCTGGAATTCGGGAGAAGTCGAGGAGGTGTCCAGGTGCATCAGCATAGCTGCCATTTGGTTGAGGATGCTGTCGTGCAGGTCGAGCGCCAGGCGCAAGCGTTCTTCTTCGTAGCGGTTGATGTCTGCCTGGTACATTTCTAGCAGTCGTTCGGTCTGGACGATGTTGCTCAAAGCAATGGCCGTCTGGTTGGCGAGCGATTGGATCACAGCTATTTCGGGCTGAGTGTAGATGTCGTCCGGGTCGCGCCGCCCAAGGAGCCATAGGCCGATCAAGTCGTCGCCAATCTTGAGCGGCAGCACGATACGCACCCAGGGGAGCGGAGTCCTTTCCGATTTTAACTCTGGCGTACGGTATTGCTCCTTATCTGGCAAAATGTCTGTGATTTGATTGCCGCTGGGGAGTTCGGCTTGCGTTATCCCGTCGGCGACGAGCATGTTCGTCGCCGAGCCGTCTATTTGCAGAAAGACGAACTGGCGTACCAACAAACTGGGAAGAACCTCGTTTTTTAGCAGCGTCTCCAGGTCGGAGAGAGTTGGGCTGGTGGTGATCCGTCCCGAATAGACTTCCAGCAGTTGCGTGGGGGGAAGCGGGATTCTCAGGATGCGGCGCTCGACAAAGGATTGAAAAGAAGAGAAGACCAGGAGGGTGAACAAGCCTGCTGCCATTGTTGCGATGACCCCAATCGCTATCGTGGCACCGGGCAGAGTGATCCACTGATCGGCCACCACCACCAGTGGCAGCGTGATGGCAAAAAGAAAGACCAAAAAAACCAGGATGGAGATGAAGCGATTGACGCGTAATTCCAGGTTGCCGATCTGGCGACGGTAGGCGGCGTAGAAATAGGCCAACGGCAGGAAGATAAGGCCCAGGGTTCCCGCCCCGGAGAAGTTAGGTAGCGTGCTGAATGTTGCCAAGAGACCTACGACAATTGAGGGAATTAAAGACAATAGGGCTGCTATGAGCAAAAGGCCAATATCACGGCGTGCTTGGGGCTGGCGAATGGCGTGAGCAACCAGCAGGATTAGGCTGCCGCCTACCGCCAGGAGAAATCCTAAAAGGTACAAGCTCTGCGGCAAAAGTTGGAAACACTCGGCCAGCGCCAGTAGTCCTGCGACAAAATAGCCGCCCCTCGTCACGGCTGGCGGAAGTTTACGGAAGGGCTGGGGAAAGACCCAGTGAAAGTGCAGGTAAACCGGGATGCAGAACCAAACGGCGATCCTGAGCAGGAAAGGGCTGTACCAGATATGGTAGAACGACGCGCCGCCGCCGACGCCAATCCAAAATGCTGTCAAATAGTTGAAGGCGATCATCAATCGCCAACGTTCGTCTTTTGGACGCAGACTGAGCAACGCCAAGGTGCCTACGATCCAGAAGAAAAACGTGAGCCAGACTTCGCTGGAAGCCTGATCGTCGAATTCGACGCTGTTCAGGCCGGGAAATTTCCAGGGGATTGTGAGACGTTGTCCGTCCCGTTTGACAACGATCGCTACGGTCTTGCCGGGCCGGACGATGTTATTAAATGTTTTTAGGTAATCTGCTTCGAAACTGGTCAGGGGCATGGCCCCGACCTGGATCAACTGGTCCCCCACTTTTAGAGGATTTTGCTGATTTCCTGTGGTAAAAACATGGACGAGTTCTCCTCCCGGATCCCATCGAAACCCTAAATACGGATGCTCGAAGAATTTAGCGTAAGTGTATAGCAGCAGAATGAGCAATATGACAATGGGAAGGGCCCGCTCGATAAAGGTTGGGAGGGATGGTCTTGTTTGGTTCATTGCATTCCCTTTGGCGTTGAAGGATTAACTTCGTAGATGTGGCTGAGATGCTTATAAATTGACGGCTGAGGGCTTTTGTAAGGATCGCTTGAGAACTTGTAAAAAGTATAGCACTAAACACAGGGTCACCCAAAACCCGCCAATGCTTTATGCTTTTGTGCGGTCATCTTGACCTGCTTTTTGGCAGTATACTTGACCATAGCTATCCCCGTCTGACGGTTTGCCTTCTTGATTGGGTGCAGCCGACAAGTGGGATTTGTTCGCTTTCTGCTGTTTTCAACATCTCGGCAGAATTCTACCCCCAAGCCTTACCCGTGTCCCGCCCACTTCGGCTAACACAAACCGTTGAGTCTTCAACGATCTTAAATATTTTGGAGCAAAAATGAGCAAACCATCTTCACAAAATCGCAAACGCACCCAACGCACTACAGCCCTGCCAAAGCAACGGATGATTGGTATCGCTATCGGCGTCGTCGCCTTGATTGTGATCGCAGGAATCGCGTATTTCGTCTGGCCCAAACTTGCGACGGTGGCTGGACAAACGTTAGTGGCAGATCTCACGCCGACGGCGGAGCTAACGCCGGTGGCAGACCCAACGCTGTCGCCGGGACTCAAAGTAGAAGACCTGGTTGTTGGCGATGGGAAGGAAGCCAAAACCGGCGATACTCTCATCGTGGCCTATACCGGTTGGGTGCAAGGCAAGACCGAACCGTTCGATTCGTCAGATTACCACGATGCACCTTTTCAATTTGTTCTGGGAAAGGGAGATGCCATTGAAGGCTGGGATCAGGGTCTAGTGGGCATGAAAGTCGGTGGCAAGCGCAGGCTGACCGTCCCGCCCAACCTGGGTTACGGTGCTGCTGGCGCCGCAAATGGAAGGATTCCACCGAACGCGACGCTGATATTTGAAGTGAGCTTGCTAGGCGTCCAAGGCCCACCCGCTCCCACGTTGCCACCTACCACGATCACGCAGTTGAAAGTAGAAGACTTGGTCGTGGGCACCGGTGCCGAAGCCAAGGTTGGCGATACCCTCACGGTGAATTACACCGGCTGGCTGGAGAATGGCACCAAATTCGATTCATCGCTCGACCGTGGTCAACCAATTGATTTCGTCCTGGGCAAAGGACAGGTCATTGCGGGCTGGGATCAGGGCCTGGTGGGTATGCGGGTTGGCGGCAAGCGCAGGCTGACCATTCCGCCAGCGCTTGCGTACGGCGCATCCGGTGCCGGCGACACCATCCCGGCGAACGCGGCGCTGATATTTGAAGTGGAACTGCTAGCCGTCAAGTAAAACGACCAGATCGGAGATCTGCTGGCAGTTTGGTTGGCGTCTGGGGCAGATGCCCCGTCAGCAATCGAATACAAACCAGCAGATCTCGTTGCGCAATTTCTGGTCATCGAGTACGAGATCCCGAGTTTCGCTCGGAAGTTGAGCGCGCTGCCATTGACATTCACGACGAGCAGCTTCCTCGGCTTGACCCTCAGGTGCGGCTGCGCGCGCGGCCTTGATCGCGTAGGCTGCAGCACCGAGTTCGTGCGCGGCGACGTGCGCGACCGCCGCCGCCTGACCGGCAGCATGCGCGGCATGGCGCGCCGCTCAAGTCTCTGGCCGCCGCGTTGGCAGCGCCAGCCGCCGCGCGGGCCGGGACATCCGAATCTCACCTCGCGCCCAAGCGCGCGCCAATTCGATGGCTCGACGCGGCCGGTCGTCGCAGAGATAATCTTGAATCTCTTTGTAAACGATCTGATAATCCTGCGGGAGCGCTTTGACCCGCGCTATGTGCGCCTGCCACTTTTCTTGCCACTTTCTTTTGCCTGCAATGGCATCTTGTATTCTCACGACGATATCCTGTATTCTCATTTTGTGCTCCTATTTACCCAACTTTTTCGCGACATTACGATTGAGTTGCTCGCGCCACTTATCACGATAAGACTTGGCCCCTTCTTCGCCGGCCAACGCCGAACAGAAGCCTTTGATATCGTCACCCAAAACCTCCTGGACGCTCTGACCGTCCGCTGCCGTTTCTTCGAGCAGGCCAAGCACACCGTCAAGAATTGGCATCAGGTTGCGACCGGTGAAATCTCCGTGCGGCAAAAGATTGACATTAATTTCACCCCATGCCGTTTGATAATCAACTGGCAGCTTTTTGACGCGCGATGCAAAAGTTTTGAATTCTCTTCGCATGTCGTTGCCTGTGATCAGATCCCAAAAATTCATTTGATTTTCTCCTTTAAGGCGCTCATTCTGGATGAGACGAACTCCCATTTTTCCCAGAACTTCCGTAGCTCATCACGTCCCGCGTCGTTGAGCACGAAGAACTTTCGCGGCGGCCCCATGTCGGAGGGCTTTTTTTCTATGTCCACGAGGTTATTCTTCTCGAGCCGCACCAAAATGGTGTAGACCGTTCCTTCCACAACATCCGTGAAGCCAAGAGCATTCAGCCGCCGCGTGATTTCGTAGCCATAAGTTTCTCCACGGTTTATAATTTCAAGGACACAGCCCTCGAGCACGCCTTTGAGCATTTCTGTCAGATCCTCCAGCATAATCACCTCTCACTATTCTGTAAGACTTATATTCTTTATTACTTATTACTGCTATGAAGTATCACTTATTAGTCAGTTTGTCAATAACGTTTGTTCTGGTGATGAATTTCAACCAAAACGCAGGACGCTATTTGGAAAGCTTAATGATCTTGTAAAAGCCATAAGATCATCGCAGCAGTTCCATCGCCGACCAACGCCGCCGGGTCAGGTGGGTGAGTCCAACAGGTGAAGCAATTTCCGGGTGCGTTTTCGCTTGGACAAGCGGATGAATTCGAGGGATAATAGGACGAGCCAGAGCCAAAAGAAGACTGTACCCAAACGGTGTATAAGCTCTCAAGGAGAAAAATGCCCGGAGCACTACTTCCCCCAGGTCCCAAGCTGACCCTTGGGATTCGGCTGCTAACCGAACTCCAAGACGCACCGATTCCATTGATGATGCGCCTGACCGCTGCCTACGGCGACATTGTTTACTTCAAGGCGCTCGGACGCGAGTTTTACTTTTTTAACGACCCGGAGTGCGTCCAACAGATCCTGGTCGCGCGCCAGAGCAGCTTCCACAAAGGCTCTGCCCTGGACCGCGTCAAGGAACTGGTCGGCGAGGGCCTGCTGACCAGCGAAGACGAGCTGCACCTGCGCCAGCGGCGCATGATTCAGCCCATGTTCCATCGTCACCGCATCGCCGGTTACGCCGATACGGTGGTTTCGTTGGCCGAACAGGTCACCGGCAACTGGCAGGATGGCGTCACGCTCGATCTCTATACCGAGATGACGCACCTGACCTTGTTGATTGTCTCCAAAACTCTGTTCGATACCGATATAGAGAACGACAGCGACGAAATTGGGCAGGTGATCCCGATTGTGATCGCCTCGTTTATGAACAACCTCGACCCACTGGCCGAAATTCGTATGCGCCTGCCGCTGCCTTCGACCCGGCGCATCCTGCACGCAAGAAAACGCCTGAACGCTCTCATCGAAACCATGATCGCCACGCGCCGCGCCGAAGGAGATCGCGGCGATATCATTTCCATGTTGATCGCCGCCGAGGACGAGCAGGATGAGAACCGTCACATGAGCAACAAACAGGTGCGCGACGAGGCGCTGACGCTCTTCCTGGCCGCTCACGAGACGACCGCCAGCGCGCTGACCTGGGGCCTGTACCTGCTTTCGCAAAACCCCGAAGCCGCGCGCCTGTTGCAAGACGAACTCGACCGTGTCCTGGCCGGACGCAGCCCCACCTACGCCGACCTGGAACAGATCCCTTATACCCGCATGGTCTTGAGCGAAGCCATCCGCTTGTATCCTCCGGCCTGGGCCATGATCCGTCTGGCGATGGAAGACGTGGAGATCGGCGGCTACACCGTCCCCAAAAACGCGACGCTGGTGTTGAGTTCCTGGATGGTGCATCACAACGAACGCTACTACCCGGAGCCGTTAAAGTTCGACCCTGGGCGTTGGACACCTGAACAGGTTGCCTCGCGCCCCAAGATGAGCTATTTCCCGTTTGGGGCCGGCACGCGCGTCTGCATGGGAGAACCGTTCGCCTGGATGGAGGGCACGCTGCTGCTGGCGACGATTGCCCAGAAGTGGGAAATGCGTCTCGAACCGGGCTTCCCGGTGGAATATCTGACGGGAATCACGCTCAAACCAAAGCACGGCATGCGGATGCAACTCACCCGAAGAACTTTGGATGCCACCACGCCCCGGTGAGCGCGTTGGGTTAAATTGGTCACCAGCCAGGGATAGGCAGAGTCGTCAGACTCCTGGCGCTTCGATGCACGATCCCCCATTTTCGATCAGTCAAATTTCTCGTGATCAGGCGGCCTGAAGCATTTCCTCCCAAACGGCATATCGAAGAAATAGATGTACCCATCACGGGTGAAAATTGTGCTTTTTATACTCAAAGGGTTACTACTCAGCCCGAATTGGGCTCTAACTTGAAAATAGAAATATCAGGCAGCAGCAGGTAAAGGAGCAAACGGTTGCATGGGTGAAGTATCGTAGCCCAAATTTCGAGCTCGATGCTCCATTGTTTGAACGACCTGTGTACCCGCCGGTC
>JBJKRF010000123.1:0-14140 GCA_046704785.1 Anaerolineales bacterium
TCCCATGTTTCAAATAACAGCTTCCGCTGCTGTGGCGTGGAAAAACCAAAATAGGTTCGTTTCGTGCTCATGCCCTTATGTTACCCGATTATTAGATTTGCGCAAGATGCGCTTGACTAAGACAAAAATGCGCCAATTGAGATTTTTGGCAATGGTTCCACGGTCCGTGATTACATCTACATCCAGGATGTTGTCAACGCGACGCGCTATGCACTGGATTTTCATAAGCCAATAATTTGGAACATTGGCCGTGGTCAGGGATATTCGTTGGTAGAATTAATTACTATGTTGGAGGAAACCGTGGGAGTGAAATCCGATGTAGTTTCCTTGCCAGCAAATCCGTATGATGTGCCTGTCAATATCCTCGACACCGGTCTGCTACAAAACTGCACCGGGTGGAAGCCTACAATCAATTTAACACAAGGGATCAACCGTTTGATGTCCATAGCAAATCAACATCTCTCCGGATCGGATCGATAGGAGCAAAAGATGCGCATCGCGATCATTACAGAAGGATACTTCCCCGAAATCTCCGGTGTGACTGTCAGCCTGTACCACCGCCTCACATATTTCAGCCAGTGGGGACATACAGTACGCCTTTACGCGCCCGACTACCAACAAATTTCAAGCATTTATCCAAACTATCGTGACTATCTGGGACAGATCATGCCGGGAGTCACGGTTGTCCCGTTTCCCAGCCAGAAGTTTTATGTAGACTACACCCTGGACCTCAAGGCCCTCTCGGCCGGGCAGGTGGAACGTGATATGGAGTCCTTTGCCCCCGACGTGATCCACCTGGAATGCCCGGAGCGTCTCTTTATGGGGTCTTACGAACGGGTTGGCGTTTCGCTGGCCCGACGGAAGAAGATCGCCACGTCCGCCATCTATCAGACCAACTACCTCGACTATATCGAAGACTTCAAACAGCAAATTACCTGGTTGCGTACGCCCGGCATCATCAACATCTTACGTCATGTTTTCGCCTGGGTCTATAACAGTTACGACGTGACCATGGTGCCCACGCCGACGATGCAGAAATACCTGGTAAGTTGGGGCTTTAAAAATACCATCCTGGACGATTTCGACGGTGTGGACCCCACCATTTTCCGGCCCGCGCCCAGAACGCCGGATGGAAAAGTCAACATCCTGTATGTTGGGCGTTTCACATCCGACAAACAGATCGACACCTTGCTCCAAGCCCTGACATTGGTCGCCGAACGCTGCGACCAGGCGCGTTTCCTGCTGGTGGGCGATGGGCCGGAGCGGGAGAAGGTCGCCGCCTGGGCGCATCAATATCCAGGAACCTTACTGCCAGGGCGCGTACCCTACGCCGAGTTGGCGCCTTACTACCAAAAGGCCGATATTTTCGTAACCGCTTCCACACGAGAGACGCGGCCTCTCACCATCCAAGAGTCGATGGCCTGCGGCCTGGCAGTGGTTGCACCAGCCAAGGGCGGCATCGTCGACCAAATCGAACACGGCAAAAGCGGTTGGCTGGTTGCGCCCGATAATCCGCAGGCTTTGGCGCAGGCCGTCAGTGACCTGGTTGAACAACCCGAACTGCGCCGCAAAATCGGGCAGACCGCCTGCCAACAGATGGAGAAACTGCATTCATGGGAATATTCCGCTCAGGCGATGCTGAACATCTGGGAATCGCTACTCCACCAACAGAACTGACCGTCACGCGCGTCTACGCAAATCCGCTCCACCCAACTGGTTTCGGAAGAGCCAACGCCAGAATCAGATTTGCAAAGGATGCACTTTTGCGTGATAATAGCTGCCAGGGCAGGGTAAAAAATTAAAAATCAAGAATACCGGTAAAGGTCGTTACCTACAAACAAAAGCGAACGAGGTTCTGATCCGGCCTTGCATATACCCAACAATCAAAGTTGTTAATTCATCACGCCACGTTAATCCCCGCCGGATGGTAATAAAATGATGACTATTCTATCGTGTTTGGTTCTTTGGGATTTCCCGTGATAAGGGAGTAAATGCTCACAAATCGGCTTCATCCCACAGATTCCCAATGAACCTCGTGTTCTTAATATCGATGAGGTTATCTTTTGAAACGCCTAACGAGGGGATCGTCCATTGCGCTGCGCCTTACAATCTGGTTTTTACTGCTCTCTGTTTTACCGCTGATTGTTATGGCAATTTTCATCCGGCGGAACGTATCAGACGAGTTCATACAGACTGCTGAAGCGCGCTATCAGGAACAAGCCGAAGTCAACGCCAGATATCTTCAGACGTGGAGCGACGAAGGGTCTTTGCAGGATTTCGTCGCGGCCAACGGCACAAGTAATGTCTCGCACCTGATCGTGGATCAACATGGCGTGATTCTGGCTACTTCCGATTCGAGCCAGGTGGGGGAACAGTTGCAAGACCTGTACACTTCGACAACCGTTAACCACCTGCTGGCCGGCAAATCGGGCTATACGCTGGATGCAAAAAGCTCGTACATCATCGGGTATGCTCCTGTCAAAGGAAAAACATGGACCGATGTAGTCGCAGTAAATAACTCTCGCGTCGCAGCCATCCTCAATCGTTTGATCGAGGCATCTTCCTTACAACTGGCGGTAAGTTTGTTCATCATCTCCGTCGCCGGCGGTGTGGTCATTTGGATCGTGGTGGGGCATCCACTGCAATTGTTGACCGATGCCGCCACCAAGATCGGCGAGGGGAGCCTCGACGACAAAGTCGATCCCGACGAAATGGAGGGCGAACTCCGTTTACTGGCCGACGCGCTCAACCGGACGGGGAATCAGATCAAAGCCCTGGTCGTCGGGTTGGAAGAACGGGTCAGGGAAATCAATAACGCTTACAGTTCCCTGCAAAACAGCGAAGAACGCTTCCGCGCTATTTTTGATTCGGTCAACGATACCATCTTTGTGCTCGACATCCGCACGGGGGCCATCCTGGATGTCAACCAAAAAATCACGGAGATGTACGGCTACACCCGCGACGAAGTCCTCAAAATGCACATCGGCGACCTGAGTTCCGGCAACGCTCCTTACGTCCAGCGCAACGCGTTACAGTGGATTCGACGCGCCCGCCGTTTTGGCCCACAGGTCCTGGAATGGCGCGCCCGACACAAAGATGGCGCGCTGTTCTGGGTAGAATTCAACATGCGCGTCGCCATCATTGGCGGTCAGAACAAACTGATTTTGACCGTACGCGACATCAACGAACGCAAACGCGCCGAACAAATGCAGGTCGCGGTCTATCGCATTTTCCAGACTGCCCAGTCCACCCAGACACTGTACGAGTTCTCCTTCCTGATTCATGGGATTATCGAGGGCCTGTTGCCTGCCCGAAACTTTTTAGTGGCCTTCTACGATCCCGCTTCCGACCTGTTCACCTACCCGTATCATTTTGACCAACACGAGAACTGGCCCTCCATCCATGGCACCGATAACAGCATGATCGCCTACGTCTTGAGGACCGGGCAGCCGCTCTTGATTCGTCCCGAAGAACTGGACGGCCTCGGCCTGGCGCTCAAAGAAAACGAGCGTCCTTTTGCACAATGGCTTGGCTGCCCACTACAGACCTCGCATGGCGTGTTAGGCGTTCTGGCAATCAAGAACTACGACCCCGACATCGTCCTGGACAAACAGGATGTCGAGACATTTGCGTTTATCACAACACAGGTGGCTATGGCCGTCGAGCGCAAACAAGCCGAGGACGCTTTACACGAATCCGAGGCGCGTTGGCGTGCTTTGATGGAAAACGCCCCGCAACTGATCATGACCGTCGACCGTCACGGCCAGATATTATTCGTCAATCGTACAATCCACGGCATCGCGCGTGAACAAGCGCTCAACAACACGATCTTCGACTATTTACCCGGCAAAGAGAAGCCATCCAAAGAGAAGTTGCTCCAACAGGTCTTCATCGAACACGAGACGGTCGCATTCGAACTGCGCTTACAGCCCGCCGACAAGGAGGAGATCTGGCTTTCCTGCAATGTCGCACCGGTCGTCGACCAGGAACGGGTGGACCTGGCAATCTTTAATGCTTCAGAAATCACCGGGTTGAAACGTGCCGAGCAAGCCGTCCGCGAGTCGGAAGAACTCTATCGACGCGCTATCGAGGCCGCCGGGGCAGTTCCGTACTATCGTAATTACAACCAAAACAATTTCATTTTTATCGGCAAAGGGATTTTAGACATCACCGGTTACTCAGCAGAGGAAATCACCGCCGAAACCTGGGATTCCCTGGTAAGAGGGCGTTTCCTGCTTTCGGGCCGCAAAAGCGAAACGTTCGATGAATCCGTCCAACGCGCCCGGCGGGGAGAAATGGGCATCTGGCAGTGTGACTACGAAATCCGCACACGAACCGGCGAAACGCGTTGGGTTTATGACGCATCGGTTGAGTTGTTGGGCGCCGACGGCCAATCGCGTGGCTCCATCGGCATCATGCAAGATATCACGGCGCGCAAGCTGTCGGAGGAGGCCCTGCGCCAGGGCGAGGAAAAATTCAGAACGATCGTCGAACAACTCTCAGAAGGGTTGGCGCTGGTCGATGAAAACGGCTATGTGCTGGAGTGGAACACTGCGCAGGAAGAAATCTACAAAGTGACGCGCAGCGAGGCGCTCGGCAAATTAATTTGGGACGCGACCAAAGATGTGTTCACGTCTGAGGATGCGGAAGGCCGACAACGCGTTAGAAGTAAAACGGATTTCAAGCGCGCGCTTAAAACAGGGCGGGCGCGTTACCTCAACCACCCCGTCGAATTCATCATTCACACCAGCGACGGCACAGAGATTTGGGTTCAGCAGACCGCATTTGCCATTCATACCGAAAAAGGGTTCCGCATCGGTCTGTTAAGCCGTGACATCACCCAGCAAAAACACGCGGCAGCAGAAATCCACAATTTAAATGAAGCCCTGGAGCAGCGCGTGATCGAGCGCACCGCCGATCTGGAAGCTGCTAATCGCGAATTGGAGGCCTTTTCCTATTCGATCTCCCACGACCTGCGTGCGCCGCTCCGTGCCATCGACGGGTTTTCCCGCATTCTGGCTGACTCGGTCGCACAGAGCGAGTCAGATGAAATCAACCGGATCATCAATGTGATCCGCGATAATGCTCAACAGATGGGGCGTTTGATCGATGACTTACTGGCCTTTTCCCGCCTGAGCCGCCAACCCCTGCGCAAACAACTCTTTTCCTCCGCGCAGGTGGTTGCACAAGCCCTGGAGGTCCTTTCCGCCGACCAGGTCGGGCGCGAGGTCGAGATCAACATGCAACAGCTTCCCGACTGCGAAGGCGACCCTGTGTTGATCAAACAAGTGTGGGTGAACCTGCTATCCAACGCGTTCAAATTCACTCGCAAGCGTAAAAAGGCTCTCATAGAAATTGGCGGGCGCGTTCAGGAAGATGAGATTATTTTCTCCGTTAAAGATAACGGCACCGGCTTCGACATGCGCTATGCCGGGAAACTCTTTGGCGTGTTTCAGCGTTTGCATCCTGTCGAAGAATACGAAGGCACGGGTGTCGGTCTCGCCATTGTGCAGCGTATCGTTCGCCGCCACGGAGGCCGCGCCTGGGCCGAGAGTGTCCTTAATCGGGGCGCCACCTTTTACTTTGCGCTCCCCATCGAAAATGAAAAATCAAGATAATGCCGGAAACCTCTTAAGGGTATCTCTCTCCTCTGTGGCCGAAGGGCCGCTACTGGTATTACAGCGCACAACTCGCTATAATTTAACGCACGGCTGTTGATTTTCTGGAGGCGTAATGTCCGAGTCGTCAATTGAAATTTTGTTGATCGAAGATAATCCCAGCGACGCTGAACTTTCCTTATATGCCCTACGAAAGTTTAAAGTTGCAAAACATATTCACCACGCCCGCGACGGAGCAGAAGCATTGGATTATATTTTTGGCGAGGGAAAGACCGATAGCTCTTCCGTTCGTGTACCAAGGCTGATCTTACTGGATCTCAAGTTGCCCAAGATCGACGGATTACAGGTATTGAGAAAACTCAAGGCCAACCAGTTCACTCGTTCGATCCCGGTGGTGGTCTTGACCTCCTCACGAGAGGACCGCGATATCGAACAAAGTTACAGCCTTGGGGTCAACAGTTACATTGTCAAGCCAATTGACTTCGAAAAGTTCACCGAGGCCGTACGCGATGTTGGCTCTTATTGGCTCGTGTTGAATCAGGTGCCGCTTGCAAACTGAATTGACTATTTAGAAACAGGGATCAAATGACTCCATTAAAAGTATTGATTCTGGAAGACAGGCCGGTCGACGCTGAATTAATCTCGTATGAACTGAAGCGAGCGGGATATTCCATTATCAGCGAACGCGTAGATACGCAGACAAGTTACCTCAAGTCATTGCAAACTCCGCCCGACATTATTTTGGCCGACTATAGTCTGCCGCAATTCACCGCTCTGGAGGCTTTGCGTTTATTACAGGAACGCGACCTGGATATTCCCTTTATCGTGGTTACCGGCACGATCAGCGAAGAAGCCGCTGTGGAAACCATGAAAGAGGGCGCAGCAGACTATTTGCTCAAAGACCGCCTGGGGCGCCTGGCCCAAGCCGTTGAGCGCGCCTTACATGAAAAACAACTACGCGACGAAAAACGTCTATCAGACCAGGCACTGCGCCTCTCGGAAGACAAGTTCTCGAAAGCCTTCCGCACTTCACCAGATGCCATTTATATCAACCGTCTCGCCGACGGGGCCTATGTCGAAATCAATGAAGGTTTTACCCGCCTGACGGGTTTAACCGCTCATGATGTCGAGAAAAAGAATTTCTTCTCCCTGAACATCTGGGCCAACCTGGATGAAAACAACCGCTTCCTGCGCGTTATCCAACGCTACGGGGAAGTCAACAACATGGAAGGAATCTTCAAACGGAAAGATTCCGGCATCTGGTTCGGCCTGGTCTCGGCGAAAACCATCGAAGTTAACGGAGAGCCCTGCGTCATCGCCATCATCCGCGACATCACCGAACGGAAACGCGCCGAGCTAGAACTCCAACGCGCGCACCGCGACCTGGCCGAAGCCTACGATGCCACCATCGAGGGCTGGTCCCGCGTTTTGGACTTGCGAGATAAAGAAACGGAAGGCCACACACAACGCGTCACAGAGATGACGGTCCGCCTGGCGCGGGCACTTGGCGTACCCGAAGATCAAATTGTCCACATCCGTCGTGGGGCGCTGCTCCACGATATTGGCAAAATGGCGATTCCCGACAGCATCTTGCAAAAACCCGGCCCACTGACCGACGAGGAGTGGGTGGAAATGCGTCGCCACCCCGAATACGCCTACCAGATGGTCTACCCGATCGCATACCTGCGCCCCGCCCTCGACATCCCTTATTGTCACCACGAGCGCTGGGACGGAAGTGGTTACCCGCGTGGCTTGCAAAGCGAAGAAATCCCGCTCGCGGCACGCATCTTCTCCATCGTAGATGTTTGGGACGCATTACTCTCGAACCGTCCTTACCGCAAAGGTTGTACGGAAGAATTTGTGCTCGAATACATTCAAAAGTACGCCGGGGTCTATTTCGATCCCAACCTCGTCAAAGCTTTTCTGGAGCTTTACAGCAAAGGGGTCTTTAAAGACACACAACTCTTCTACCGCATGATGCACCAAGAAAAAGTATAAGGGCGCAAGGTAGAAAAATTTCACCAGGTACAACTGGGACAGGTGCATATACCTGCCATTTTCCCCACGTGTTTATACATTGTAATATGCGTGAACGGCTCGCCCAAGATTCCATCGTGGATGGCCCACGAGCGTAAGCGGATGCTGCGCTCCGCCGCCCGTTGGCGAAAGGGAGTCGAACCGTCCAAACGAGCATGGAGCACCCCCCCCTCGACAAAGCCGGTTTCGATGTCTTCCATCATGCGCCTGCCCATTTGATAGGTAAATCCGTAGCGCTCGAATATGATGGCGTTATGATAATAAAGTGGTTCGACAAAATAGATATCATGCCCCAGGCTGCTGACGAACTCTTCAAATGTACGAATCGCCGGGGCCAGCATGCGCAGCCCACGCCGAATCTGACCGGGGGCGAGTCTCGCTTGCAGAGCCTTTTCTTCTGCCTCGACATTACGTTTCAACGTCCCGAAACGCGTTCGCGAGCCGTCGGGCATTTGGTCCACGTCGAAGCGCGGTGAATCAGGATTGTTGAGCACATACAACAGGATGTGAATCTGCCCGGTTACGGTATCCGTCAGATGGCCGTAGATGAGCGGATCGGGAAAATCAGGCTTATGGAACAGGTAAATCTCTACGTCGCTGGAACCCGGCGTGAAGCGGAATCGCAACAGGCTCGCCGCCTCGGGGGAAGTCAACGCCGGCAGGTGGAAATATTCGATTAATTCAGGGGGAATGATGCGGGTGTAAATTCCCCGTTTTTCGGCATCTGCCAGGAGGTTAATCCCGCCAATCGTAGAAGGGATCATTCGGTCTCCATCAACGAATACGCATCTCGCGACCCTGTTCACGTTCTTGGTCGCGTCTGGCGATGGCTTCCCGTTTGTCGTGCAGCTTTTTCCCCTTGGCGATGGCGATTTCCAGTTTGGCCCGCCCGGCCTTGAGATAGACGCGCGTCGGGATGATGGTCACGCCCTTCTGGCGAACGGCATCCCACAATTCACGGATCTCCCGTTTGTTGAGCAGCAAACGCCTGGGCCGTCTCGGGTCATGATTGAATCGATTGGCCTGTACATAAGGAGCAATGTGCGCTTCCATTAAAAAGGCCTCGTGTTCGTCCACTTTGACATACGCTTCCGCCAGGCTGATCTGTCCCGCCCGAATCGACTTGATCTCGCTGCCTTGCAGCGACAACCCGGCCTCGTAATGTTCCAGCAGAAAATATTCAAACCGCGCCTTGCGGTTGGTTGCAACGACTTTTACATCCACAGTGCGATTCTAACATGATTAGCAGCGCCGCAACGAAAGACCCGCCCGGCGCTCAGCCCCACTTCAAAATGGAAACTCCCGCCAGCAGCCGGAAGGCCCCAAACAGAATCAAGGCGGATACAAGGCCGATGCCCGTGGCGACGAACGGCCCTAACAAGGAGCCAACCAAAATACAGGCATTCAAGATGATGTTATACCAGGCCAAATGGGCGGGACGGTCGTCTTCGGGGCAGTTTTCGAGCAGGTAATTGGCGTATGCGCCACCGACCAGAGCCCAGACCATCCCGCCGATGGCCGATATGACGTAAAACTGCCAGGCCTGCGTCGAGACGGCCATCAACATTGGGTAGAGGCACATCAACGCCACGCCCCAACCCGTTACGGATTTATGCCCAAGTTTGCGCACGACCCGGCTGAGTTGGGTGGAGCCGAAGAACATCAGGAAGTAGAACAAGGCCGTGCCCAGGCCGATCTGTTGATCGGTCAAATTCAGGTCACGAACTTGAAAAATTGGGAAAAGCGGGATCGCCAGGTACTGCGACAGGTGGAAGGCCAGGAAAGCCAGCAGCGTGCTGCGAAAGGGTGTCTTCCAGACATCCAGGCGCAACAGCGCCTGCAATCCACGGGAAGAGGCAGACCGGTTTGACGGCGAGGCAGCCTGCCGGGGCGTCTGTCCAAATGGAAGTTGACGAGGCGGTAACGGCTTGACGAAGTATAAGTGGAAGCTGCTCATCGCCGCGCCGACGAATCCGATAAAAAAGACCAGTTGATAGCCCTGGGGAAAGGGGAGTCTATCGAGCAGGTAGCCGCTCAACAGAGAGGTCAACATAAACGTGCATGAGAGAACCACGTTGCGGATACCTGCCACATACGCCCGCCAGTCGGACGGTACTGCAGAAGCGAACAACGCATTGAAACCGATGCCCAGCGCTGTCAGGGGGATAGCCATGAGCAGGTTGATGGCGATCAATACCCACACCTGCGCTTTGCCAGCCAGCAACCAGGGCAAGGGCACCCAGAGCAAGAATCCAATGCGATACAGCACGGAAGTCCAGAAGACGGCTTTGTTGACCGGACGGCGTTCCAGCCAGCGACTCATGGATAACGCCAGCGTCAGGCTGACGAACGCAGGAACCGCGCCGAACAACCCAATCTCGAAACCAGTTGCCCCGAGGCGGGTTGCGTAAACGTTGAGAAAATTGATGGCCGATCCGCTCAGTACACCGAACCAACCGATGTCGAAGTACAGGTGGGTGAAGTTCGAGCGGTATTCCGCCGGAACGACAGTAGTGTGGAAGACACGACGAAATGCCTGCACGAGGTTGATTATACTTGGCACGCTCGCAAAGTGCCGACTCAGCCCTTTGCAAGATCGTCAACTTAGGGAGACTCGGGCAAGGCGTCCAATGGTTCGGGGGCGTCGAGGGTCTTCAAGTTACGCATCTCCGGCCAGATTTTTGCGACGGCCAGCACCACCAGGATCGTGCAGATTCCCCCACCGACGACCGATAGGATCGGGCCAAACAGGGCAGCCGTCAGCCCGGACTCGAACCCGCCGAGTTCGTTCGACGCGCCGATGAAAATATTGTTCACGGCAGAGATACGCCCGCGCATTTCGTCCGGAGTGTATGTCAATATCAGTGTACCGCGAATGACGACGCTGATATTGTCGAGGCCACCCAACAGGGCCAACATCACCATCGAAAACCAAAACGAGAGCGAAATGCCGAAGGCGATCGTAGCCAGCCCAAAACCGGTGACAGCAAACAACAAGGTCCAACCGGCGCGCTTGAAGGGCGGCATGTGGGCCATGACGAACGCCATGATCAACGCTCCCACCGATGGCGCAGCGCGCATCAGCCCCAGTCCTTCCGCGCCAACCTTGAGCACATCGGTTGCGTAGACCGGCAACAGTGTGACGGCTCCCCCGAACAGGACACCGAACATGTCAAGTGTAATGGCCGCCAAAATCACTTTGGTGTTGCGAATGAAGTGCACGCCCTCCGACAGCGATTCCAACGTAGCTGCTTTGCGCGAGAGCGCGAGCTGGCGCCCCTGGATGAGACCGACCAGCACGACAAAGGTCAACGCGCCGAGTGCGTCGAGCACGTACACGATGGTCACTTTGCCCCAAAATGCGACGATCAGGCCGGCAACGGTCGGGCCGATGATGGCAGCCAGTTGCCACGAGCTGCTGTTCCAGGTGGCTGCGCTGGTAAAGTGCTCCGGCGGAATTGTCTCCGGCAACATGGCCGAGGTTGCCGGCGCATTGAAGGAACGCGCGATGCCAATTCCCAAAAGACACAGATAGATCAGGAATAACGACCCCTGAATAAACGAGAGCAACGCCAGGCCAAGGGAACAGACCGACAGCAGGAACTGCGTGATGACGACAATCCGCCGACGGTTATGCTGATCGGCCACGTGCCCGCCGGGCAGGGAAAGCAAAATGACCGGCACAACCTGCACCAACCCAACCATGCCAAGGGCAAGTTCGCTGTGCGTACGCAGCCATAATTCCCAGCCGATCGCAAAGGATACCATCTGGTTGCCGAAAGAAGTAATGAATCTTCCGATCAGGAACAGACGGAAATCTCGAAAACGGAGGGCCGCATACGGGTCGTGATGCTGATTGGAGTCAACAGATTTGCGCGGTGTTATCTTCAAATCAACCTCATAAGAATCACACAGGCCTTCTAAAATAGGCGTCCTAGCGCCGGACGCCCATTTAACGGTGCAATTATACGTTCCTTTGGAATTTTGTTTTTTGGGGATTTTCCCTGGTCAGGGAGTAAGCGTGAGGGTGTAGGCGGCGCTTCGCGCCGCCTACACCCTGAGCACTAATCGGAGCACGGACGGTGACAGGCCGTCATCCCCGTACAAATTATGAAGAATGGGCCAGAAGGGTAAATACGTCCTCCAGGCTGGATTCAACCGAGTCAACTGCCTGAATGTTGAGGCCTTTTTCTGCCAGAGTCGCCTTCAGACGTTTGGGCGTCCACTCCCCGGGCTTGACGATGACGTGAGCCCGGTCGCCGTGCAGGCTGGCCTGGGCAATGCCGTCCATCTGGTTAAGGGCCTCCACGGCTTCGAGCAGCGGCTTGACATCCAGGTCCCAGGCGGCGCCTTTGAGATAGGTGGTTTTCAAGCCGGCAGGGGTATCCAGCGCTAACAACTTTCCGCGGTACATAAATGCCACCCGGTTGCAGTGTTCGGCTTCGTCCATGTAATGGGTTGTGATGAAGACCGTGGTACCGGATGAGGCCAATTGGTAGATCAAATCCCAGAATTCGCGCCGCGCCACCGGGTCGACGCCGCTGGTCGGTTCGTCGAGGAACAGCAGCGGCGGTTGATGAATCAGGGCACAGCCGAGGGCCAGGCGCTGTCGCCAGCCTCCGGAGAGTTCCGTCGTAAAGGCCCGCGTACGTGTTTCCAGGCCCACCATGTGCAGGATTTCGCCGATGCGCTGTTTTTCCTTGTCTGCCGGCACATCATAGACACCGGCATAGAATTGCAAGTTTTCGAGCACGGTCAAGTCGTTATAGAGCGCAAATTTTTGCGACATGTAGCCGAGGTGCGACTTGATCGTTTCCGGGTCTTGGGTAACATCGACGCCCATGATGCGGGCGGTTCCTTCCGTTGGCGTCAGCAAGCCACATAACATGCGGATGGTAGTGGTCTTGCCGCTGCCGTTCGGGCCCAGGTAACCGAGAACTTCTCCCGGTCGCACGCTGAAGGAGACGTGGTCGACGGCAGTGAAATCGCCAAATTTTTTGGTCAGCCCCAACACTTCAAGCGGAGGAACCTGGTCTGCCATATTCCGCTCCTTCCATTTCCAATAATTGAATGAAGACGTCTTCCAGCGTGGGCGCCACCGGAACGAGGTGGGTCATCGAGACGTTGGCAGCCGCCAACGTTGCAGGCAAACGCTTCACCGGGCCTTCGGGCGCGCGGACGCGCAAATGCAAATATCCGCCGAAACTGTGTACGTCTTCCACATCCGGGTCTTCGGCGGCAATTTCCTTGGCCTTGATCTGGGGGGCAGCCGCCAGTTCGAGAATACGCCCCGCCAAGCCCGCCATCAGTTCGCGCGGCGCACCCTGGGTCAGCACCCGTCCATGGTTCATAAAGACCACACGGTTGAAACGCATAGCCTCGTCCATGTAGGGCGTACTGACCAAGACCGCCGAACCGGCGCGCAATAGACCGATCAAAAGCTGCCAGAACTCCTGGCGAGCTACCGGGTCTACACCGCCCGTCGGTTCGTCCAGCAGAAGCACCTTAGGGCGATGGACAAGCGCACAGGCCAGGCCAAGTTTCTTCTGCATGCCGCCCGAAAGGGCCGCTGCCGGCCTGTTGGCGAATTCTTCCAGGCCGGCAAAGCGCAGCAAATCGTGGGAACGTTCTTCCCGTTCATCGTCAGGCACTTCGAAAACTTCGCCGAAGAAATCCAGATTTTCTTTGACGCTCAAGTCGCCATACAGGCTGAAGCGCTGCGCCAGATAGCCAATCTCTTCACGGGCTTTTTCGACCTGGGCCGGAACCTGGAACCCGGCGACGCGTATCGTGCCTTCCGTTGGATCGAGTGCGCCGCAGAACAGGCGCATGGTCGTCGTCTTCCCGGCGCCGTCTGGCCCGACCAGGCCAACCATTTCTCCGGCGCGCACTTTCAGGTTAAGGTTGTCCACGGCGCGCGCAGAGCCAAAGGTCTTGACCAGGTTCTCGGCTTCCAGCAAAATTTCGGTTTCCATGATTACTTCTGACTGAAAGTCACATCAGCGGGCATGCCCGGTTTGAGCTTGCCGGAGGTATCCTGCAGCTTGAGCTTGACCGCAAAGACTGTGGTCTTGCGTCCTTCCACCGTCTGCACATTGCGCGGCGTGAACTCTGCCTGGTCCGAGATGTAGGTCACACTGGCCTGGAACGTCTGCCCAGGGAACGAGTCCACCGTCACGCTGGCCGACTCGCCCAAGGTCACTTCTCCGATGCGATCTTCCGGCACGTAGACGGTGATGGTCAGTTCGTCCAGCCGTCCCATGGTCAGCACCACCGAGCCCGGATTGACTGCCTCGCCCGGTTCGACCGCACGGGTCAGGATGACGCCATCCGCAGGTGCTTTGACCGTCAGCTTCTCCATCTGCACATCGATCTGATCCAGGTTGGCTTGCGCCTGCGCGACTGCCGTGTGCGCCTGGTCGTCGGCGGACTGCGCCTGATTGAGCGCATCCTGCGCTGCGGTCACCGCGGGCGCTTCCGTGCCC
>JBJKRF010000124.1:0-18693 GCA_046704785.1 Anaerolineales bacterium
ATTATGAGTCTTGCATTGACGCTTTATCGCCTGCAACAAATCGACACACAGATGAAGCGGGCAAAATCGAGAGCGCATTCCATCCAAGAAGAACTCGAGAACAACGCGGAACTCGCGGCAGCCCGGTCACAACTGGAGACCGCCACAAGCGCGACCCAGGAAGTAGAGAAAAAGCTCCGCAAGGCTGAAGCCAACGCCCAAGACCAACGCACCAAACTGGAACAAACCGAAGCCACCCTCTACGGTGGCCGCATCCAGAACCCCAAAGAGTTACAAGATTTGCAAAACGACGTGGGCTCGCTCAAACGCCATTTACAGGAACTGGAAGATCATCAACTCGATAGCATGTTGGCGCTTGAGAATGCGCACGAGACCCAGCAAAAGGCTCGGGAGAACTACCACGTCGTCGAGGGCAAAGTCATCAGCCAGAACGCATCCCTCAAAACGGAGCAGGACTCGCTGAGAAAGGACTTGGAACGGCTCGACGCCGAACGGGCAGCCGTCGTCACCAGCATTGACCCCGACTCCCTGGCGTTGTACGAAGAACTGCAACAGGAACGTCGCGGCATCGCCGTCTCACTGATGAGCGAAAACGCCTGTAATGCCTGCGGCGCTTCCCTGACGCCCGGCCAGGCGCAGGCGGTGCGCAATTCCATGCAATTGACCCGTTGTCCCTCCTGTAAACGCATTCTATTCAGCAACTGAGCGTATGTTTAATTTCCTTCCCCACATCGACTGGTTTTCCTTTTGGGTTGGCGCTGCCGTCGCGACGGTCGTGTGGTGGGTCTCGCTGCTTGCCAGACCATTGCTCAGCCAATTGTTGGAGACCCGCCGCGCGCAGTTAAAAAATCGTCAGGTGCAGCCCGCCGCGCGCATGGAAGAAACGCATCGCAGGGTTGTCTACCGTCAGGCGCAGGGCATGCACATTGCCGCCTCGCTTTTCGCATTGGACGAAATCGTCGAGACCCCACGCCTGCTCGCGCCGCCGCCGGCCATCGAGCCCGATGCGCCCCTTCCCATCGAAGACATCGTCGACCGCGCCGTGCCTTACTTACCGGCCTGGCCGGAAGTGGCCGCCGCGTATAACGGCCAAACGTTGAGCCTGCCGCAAGTGCTGGCAGGCGGTATGAACCTGGTAATCGTCGGTCAACCCGGTACGGGGAAAACGGTGGCATTGGCTCACCTGGCGACGCTCATGGCGCGCAAATCCGCCGAAGCAGGAGAACTGGCCGACGGGATTCCCTTTCTGCTGCACGTCGCCGATCTGGGCCTCCCGTTGCCTGATCCCCAAAAGCCGGAAGATTTACTCAAGCCCATTGTCGATTTCGTCTCCACGACGGCTTCCGTGCTCAGCCTGGGGCGCATTCCCACTTTCGTACAGTATGCCTTCCAGAGCGAACGAGCCGTACTGCTGCTCGATGGCGTGGACGAACTGCCACCAGCGGCCATCCAGCAAGTTGCCGATTATCTGAAATTATTACTGAAGGCGTATCCAAAAGTGCGCGTGGTGACAACCGGTGCGCCGGAATATGTCGACGGAATTCTGTCGTTGGGTTTTGCAGCGTTAACGTTGGTGCCCTGGTCGCAGGGGCAACAGGCACACTTCATCGAAAATTGGTCCAATTTATGGCAACAATATGTCGCCGTAGAAAGCTGGGCGCAGACGGTTCTGCAACCGGTGGAGCCGCTCCTGCTGAACCGCTGGCTCAGCGGGGACGACTTCGGACTGACCCCTTTGGAATTTACGCTCAAAGTCTGGGCGGCCTACGCCGGCGATGTGCGCGGCGCGCGTCCGCTCGATGCTCTGGACGCGCATATCCGCCGCCTGCTGCCGTCCAACGTTTCGGTGGAGGCGCTTTACGTCTTGGGCGCACAGTCCGCTCTCAACGGTCAGCTCATTTTCGACAACAAAACAGCTACGGAGTGGATCAAATCGTTCGAGGGGGCTGAGAACGCCCCTGCCAGCGAGGAACAGGCCGTCGAAACGGTAGAAGAGACCGTCGAGGAATCTGACACGCAAGAGTCAGTCGACGAGGCGAAGAAAAACCCCAAGAAGGGCAGCGCCGTCGCTGCACCGCGCGCCAGCCTCTTATCCCAACTGGCAAACAACGGACTTCTGATGATGCACAGTGGCAACCGCTTGCGTTTCTTCAATCCGGCTCTGGCTGGATTTCTGGCGGGACAGGGATTGAGCGGTCACAACGCCGCAGCCAACTTGCTCGACCAATCCCCCTGGAGCGGGCAAGCCATTACGCTCCACTATCTGGCAGCATTCAGCGACATCAGCGGCATCGTCGACAAATTGCTCGCCCAGCAAGATAAACTTCTGATGCGCCCGCAGTTGACGACGGCGCGGTTACTGCGCGAAGCGCCGCAGAATGCTACCTGGCGCGGCAAGGTCATGACCAGCCTGATCCAGATCATCCAGGACGAGGATTATCCCATCGGCCTGCGCGGACAGGCCATGGCTGCCTTTGCATTGAGCGGCGATAGCGGCGCGGCCACCTTGTTCCGCCAGCTACTGGCTGCGTCTTCGAATGAACTCCGTCGCCTGGCCGCTACCGGTGCAGGTTTGCTACAAGATGTCAAAGCCGTGGACGGGCTGATCAGCATACTCTCGCAATCCCTGGGCGCCGCCCGCGACGCCGCCTGCCTGGCGCTGGTCAAAATCGGCACGGCCCAGGCGCTGGAAGCAGTCGCTACCGGCTTGCTGCGCGGCGACGAAGAATTACGGCGCGCAGCCGCCGAGGCGCTGGCGAATCACCCATCCGAGGGCTTCGAGGCGCTGCGCGATGGCATCACCAGCGAAGACATCCTGGTACGCCGCGCCATCGTCTACGGATTGGGCCGCGTGAACCAGCCCTGGGCGCAGCAGATACTCGAACAGACACAGGTACAGGACGAGCAATGGGCCGTGCGCAACGTGGCAGTGGAACTCATCGCAGAGCGCACGCGCCCCAACCCGCGCGTTCCGCGGCGTCTGCTGCCCCCTGCACAGACGCCCTGGGTGATCGAATTCGCAGGCAAACACGGCACGGGCGTCATCCCCGGCCAGCCCGCCACCGACGTCTTCCTGTTGGCGCTCAAAGACGACGGCTACGAAACACGCCAGGCCGCATTGAATTATCTGCGCTATATGCCCTCCGAGGGCGTCATCGCCGCCCTCTACCAGGCCTACTACAGCATCGATCTGGAATTCAAAGAGTACATTTATCAGGTGCTGAGCGACTTCGCGCTCGGCGGCATCACCCTGCCGGACCCCGCACAATTCGGGCTTGGCTAGGCCAACCTGGGCTGGGAGGCCGACATGTTGATTCACAATGCGACCCTGGTTACCTGGGAACGCCCCAACCGGATTTTGCCGGCGCACGCGCTCTGGATCGAGGACGGGAAAATCGCCGACCTTGGGCCGGACGGCGACCTCCGGGCGCGCCACCCGAACGCCGCGCTATTAGACGCACACGGACAGTTCGCTCTACCCGGCAACATCTGCGCGCACACTCATTTCTACGGGGCTTTCTCACGGGGGCTGGTCATCCCCGGCGACGCGCCCGAAAATTTCCCCCAAATTCTGGAAAAGCTCTGGTGGCCGCTGGACCGCTCCCTGCGCCCCGACGACATCCGCTATTCGGCCCTGGTCTGTCTGGCTGATGCCATCCGCCACGGCGCCACGACGCTCATCGACCATCACGCCTCGCCCAACGCCATCGACGGCTCATTGGATGTCATCGCCGAGGCCGTCGAACAGGCCGGCGTGCGCGCAGCGCTCTGCTACGAGGTCAGCGACCGTGACGGCGACGAGCGTATGCAAGCCGGCATCAACGAGAACGTGCGCTTCATTCACCGCGCGCAAAAAGAACAGAACCCGCTGCTGGGCGCCGCCTTCGGACTGCACGCCAGCCTGACCCTCTCAGACGCCACGTTGGAACGCTGTCGGGCCGCGCTGCCGGCCAAGAGCGGATTTCACATCCACGTGGCCGAGTCCGAAGCTGACCAATACGATTCGCGCAAGAAGTCGGGACTGCGCATCGTCGACCGGCTACAGCAACATGGCATCCTTGGCGCACGCACGATTGCCGCGCACTGCGTCCACGTGGACGCGCGCGAGACGCAACTTCTGGCCGAATCGGGCACCTGGGTCACCCACCAGCCACGCTCGAATATGAACAACGCCGTGGGCGTCGCACCGGTCGAGTCGCTGCTGCGCGCGGGCGTCAAAGTCTGCCTTGGAAACGATGGTTTTTCCAACGCCATGTGGGAAGAGTGGAAAGCGGCCTACCTGCTGCATAAAATCCATCAGCGCGATTCCCGCCGCATGCCCGGCAACAGCGTGGCTGAGATGGCTGTTTACAACAATGCCGCACTGGCCGGAATCTTTTTTCCGCTAGAAGTCGGCGTCTTGAAACCAGGCGCTGCCGCCGACCTGATTCTTGTCGACTACCAGGCGCCCACACCGCTTACGCCTGACAACCTGCCCTGGCACATCCTGTTTGGATTCCATGAAAGCAGGATCACCACCACCATCGTCCAGGGCCGCTTACTGATGAAAGACCGCGAACTGTTGACTCTCGACGAGCACGAGGTCGCCGCAAAAGCGCGGGAACTGGCCGGAGAAGTCTGGCAACGCTACAACGCCAGATTCTAGCGCATAGAGGACTTGAGGATGTCTGATCTTTTATTGACCATAGCTGTCTTGGGCGGCACCGGCAAAGAGGGCAAAGGGCTGGCCTACCGCTGGGCTAAAGCAGGCTGCCGGGTGATCATCGGCTCACGCCTAGCCGAAAAGGCGCAAGCCGCCGCAGATGAAATCGTCGAAATGCTGGGCGGCGAATCATCCGTCAAAGGCCAGGATAACGTCTCCGCCGCGCAACAGGCCGACATCGTGGTGTTGACCGTCCCGTACGCTGCGCAACGCGCCACCCTCGAAACGGTCAAAGACGCCGTACAAAACAAAATCCTGATCAACGTGACCGTCCCGCTGGTTCCGCCAAAAGTAAGCAAGGTGCAGTTACCGCCTGCCGGATCGTCTGCCCAGGAGGCGCGCGACATCCTGGGCGAGAACGTGGAGGTGGTGGACGCCTTCCAAAACATCTCCTTCGAACATTTACTGCGCGAGGGCAAGCTGGACTGCGACGTGCTGGTGACGGGCTCGTCCCGACAGGCGCGCACCGAGGCACTCAAGTTGGTGGAAGCCGCCGGCCTGAGCGGCTGGGACGCCGGCCCCATCGAGAACAGCGCCGTGGTGGAAGGCTTGACCAGCCTGTTGATTTACATGAACAAGACCTACGGCAGCACCCAGGCCGGCCTCAAAATCACCGGAATCAGCCGGGAATAATTCAAATTGAAAAATCACGACCCGCGAATCGACGCCCCATGCCCCTGACGCTCACTCCCCTACAGGACCTGCCTCTCATCAAACGGGGGGACGATCTGGCCACCCTTCTGCTCGCAGCGCTGGAACAGGACGGATTGACGCTCCGGGATGGCGACATCCTGGTGCTGGCCCAGAAAATCGTCAGCAAGGCCGAAAACCGACTGGTGAACCTCTCCACGGTCACGGCCTCCGCCGCCGCAGTGGACCTGGCCGCCAAAGCGGACAAAGACCCGCGCCTGGCAGAACTTATTCTGCGCGAAAGCAACGAAGTGTTGCGCGTGCGCCCAGGCGCGGTGATCGTCGAGCACCGCCTGGGCTTCGTGTGCGCCAACGCCGGAATCGACCGCTCGAACGTCGCCGGGAAGACTGCCGACGGCGAGGATGAATGGGTGCTGTTGCTCCCCACCGACCCCGACCGCTCCGCCGCCGAACTGCGCCACAAACTGGAATCCGCCAGCGGCGCGCGCCTGGGCGTGCTAATCATCGACTCGCACGGGCGGGCCTGGCGGGTTGGCACTGCCGGTGTGGCAATCGGGCTCAGCGGCCTCCCCGCCGTGGTCGACGAACGTGGCTGGTCAGACCTTTTTGGCTACACGCTAAATATCACGGTCGTCGGCGTGGCCGATGAGCTGGCCGCAGCCGCTTCGCTGGTTATGGGACAGGCCGCCGAAGGCACGCCCGCCGTCCACGTGCGCGGATTCCCTTATCCTTTGCGCGAGGGCGCGCTCCCGGAACTCTTGCGTCCCAAAGAACAGGACCTGTTTCGCTAATGCATGGCCTGGTTTCGCTGCTCGACTCGGAGCACACGACACAGGTCGAGGCGCTCTGGCAGGAACTGGAACAGGCCTGCGGCCTGACGGGCATCAAAGTCACGCCCTTCCCGCATTTCTCGTGGCTGATCGCCGAGGATTTCAACTGGGACGGCCTGCGACGCGCCCTGCACGAACTGGCCGAGGAGCTTCAACCGTTCAGCGTTCGAACCAGCGGCGTCTCCCTGTTCAGCGGCACCAAACCGGTACTCTTTCTCCCACTTGTACGCTCGGCAGAACTGAGCCGCACGCACGCCGCCATCTGGGACAGGATTTCGCCGTTCGGCAAAAGCCTCAGCAAATTCTATACGCCGCAGGCCTGGATGCCGCACATCACTCTCGCTTACCAAGACCTGGACGCCTCGAATTTGTCCTGCGCCATGGAACGCCTGGCCTTTCGCTCCTTCGACTGGCAGATCGAAATCGACAACCTGGCCTTGGTCTTCCAGATCGAGGGCCAGGTCGGAAAATTGGACAGCCGCTATGAATTGGGTCGCTGAACCGAACTTCTGGCCCACGCTGGAAAACCTGCTTCACACCCACCGGCTGGTCATCGACCGCCCAAGCGGCACGCTGCATCCGCGTTACCCGGCGTACATCTACCCGCTGGATTATGGCTACCTGGACGGCGTCCGCGCCGGAGATGGCGACGGTCTCGATGTCTGGCTGGGCACCGCTGAAACCAAAACACTAACGGGAATCTTATGCACGTTTGATACAGTTAAGCGCGATGCCGAAATGAAGCTGGTGGTCGGCTGCAGCGAGGCCGATCTTCAGGCCGTCCTGCACTTCTACAGCGACGACATGCCCTGTCTTTTTATCCGCAAGCCGGGCCCATCCAAAGACCCCACAACATCTCAGGAGGCGCAATGAAACCCATTCCTGAATCGCACCAAGATTTGCTCAAAGACGAGACCAAAGCCTTCGTCTATCTGGCCACCCTGATGTCAGACGGCAGCCCACAAGTGACCCCCGTCTGGTTTGACAGCGACGGCAGCTACATCTACATCAATTCGGCCCAGGGCCGGCTCAAAGACCGCAACATGCGCGCACGGCCCGCCGTGGCGCTGTGCATCGCCGACCCCAAGAATCCCTACCGCTATATGCAAATCCGCGGCAAGGTGATGGAGGTCACACTGGACGGCGCAGAAGCCCACATTGACAAACTCAACTTCAAATACCACGGCACGCCCACCTATCCCAAGCACGACCCCAACCACCCACGCGTAATCTACAAGATCGAGCCCGAAAAAGTCGACGCGCACGGATGAATCTGCACGAGTTCCTGCGGACACGTCGCTCCGTCCGGCGTTTCGAACCGACGCCGGTAGACGAGGCTACGGTGCGCCGCCTGATCGAGACGGCTGCGTACGCCCCTTCGGCGCACAACCGCCAACCCTGGCGTTTCGCCGTCCTGACCCAGCCGGAGCCGAAATCCCGCCTGGCCGAACGGATGGCTGCCGACTTCCGTCACGACCTGGCAGCCGATGGCCTGCCTGCCGAGGAAATCGAGCGCCTGCTGGAACGCTCGCGCAGCCGCATCGTCGAGTCTCCGCTGGTCATCGTACTGTGCATGGACGCCAGCGAAATGGACGTTTACCCCGACCCCAAACGCCAGCAAGCCGAGCGCATGATGGCCATCCAGTCCACGGCGCTGGCCGGCCTGCAACTTCTGCTGGCGGCGCACGCCGAAGGGCTGGGCGGCGTCTGGACTTGCGGCCCGCTCTTCGCACCAGAAAGCGTGCGAGAAACGCTGGCGCTGCCCAAAAGCTGGGAGCCGCAGGCCATGTTTTTCATCGGAACGCCCAAAGCGACGCCCCGCCCTAAAGAGATGAAGCCCTTCGACGAAATCGTCGCCTTCGTGCAGGAGTCAAGCCAACCATGAAAGTCGTCGCCCTGGCCGGTGGCGTTGGCGGCGCCAAACTGGCAGACGGCCTGGCGCACGCGCTGCCGGCAGAAGACCTCAGCATTATCGTCAACACCGGCGACGATTTCGAGCACTGGGGCCTGAAAATTTGCACCGACCTCGATACGGTCTGCTACACACTGGCGGGCCTCGCCAATCCGGAACACGGCTGGGGCCGCGCCGCCGAGAGTTGGAACGTCCTGGAGTCGATGCGCACACTGGGCGCGCCGGATTGGTTCGGCTTGGGCGATAAAGACCTGGCAACCCACATCGAACGGACACGCCGCCTGCGCGCGGGGCAACCACTCTCCCAGGTCGTGCGCGATTTCTGCCGCGCCTGGGGCCTCTCCGTTAAGGTGCTACCCATGACAGACGACCCCGTCGCAACTATCGTGAGCACCGTCGAACAGGGCGAACTGGCCTTTCAGGAATACTTCGTGCATCGAGGCTGCGAACCGGCCGTTCGGGGCTTCCGCTTCGAAGGCGTGGAACAGGCCAGGCCGGCGCCCGGCGTGTTGGAGGCCATCCGGGCCGCCGATGTCGTGCTCGTCTGCCCATCCAACCCGTGGGTCAGCGTCGGCCCCATTTTGGGCGTCCCCGGCCTGCGGGGCGCAGTGCAGGCAAAACCTGTCGTGGCCGTTTCGCCCATTATCGGCGGGCAAGCCGTCAAGGGCCCGGCAGCGAAAATGTACCAAGAATTGGGAATCGAACCCTCCGCTTTGGCGGTGGCAGAGCACTATGGGGAATCCGTCCTGGACGGATTCGTCCTGGACGAGCTCGATGCCGGTCTGGCAGACCGGGTTGAAAAACTTGGTATCCGCGCCCTCGTTACGAGGACATGGATGAAAACAGCCAATGACCGCAAACAGCTCGGACAAGATGTGCTACACTTTGCAAGGAGCATACTGGCATGACTATTTGGGCTATCGTCCCCGTCAAGCCGCTACGCCTCGGGAAATCGCGTCTTTCTGGCACATTGAGCGAAGACGAACGTTCGGTTTTGAACCGCACCCTCCTGGAGCGAACTCTGGTTACCCTTAAAGAGACACCGGAGATCACGCAAATATTGGTGGTAAGCCGTGACCCGGCCGCCCTGGCCGTGGCCCGCGAATACGGTACGCACACCATTCTAGAGGATGGCAATCCGGACTTGAACCGCGCCCTGACGCGCGCCACGCTGTTGGCGCGGCCCCGCGCGACACGAGGCGTACTGATCATCCCTGCCGACCTTCCCACATTGGAACGCGAAGACCTCGAACAATTCATCGACCACATTCACGAACCCCCTTGCGTGGTGATCGCCCCCGACCGCCACGAAGATGGCACCAACATGTTGTTGGTGGCGCCGGGCGGATTGATCTCCTACGACTACGGCCCCGGCTCGTTCAATCGACATGTAGCCCATGCACTGAACGCGGGTGCACATCTGGAAGTCGTACACAACGACCACCTCGCACTCGATCTTGACCTGCCAGAAGACCTGATTCTGATGCGGCAGGTTGAAAACGCAAGGCTCTGACTTAAGGAGAATACCCATGACGGAGCGCGTTGCCCTGTATTTGCAGGATGCGCACGACCTGCGCGATGGCCTGGATTACGTCCGCTACGCCGAGGAACGCGGCTTTGAAGCTGTCTGGCAGGCAGAATCGCGGCTGGTGCGCGATGCCATTGTCCCGATGGCGTCCTACGCCGCCGTGACAGAAAAACTAAAGGTCGGATCGGGGGTCATCAACAACTGGACGCGTAATATCGGCTTGCTGGCAGCTACCTTCCTGACCCTGGACGACCTGGCGCCCAACCGCATCATCTGCGGAATCGGCGCCTGGTGGGATCCTTTGGCGCGCAACGTGGGCATCCAGCGCACGAAGCCGCTGACGGCCATGAAAGAAACCGTCCTGACCTTGCGACGCCTGCTCGCCATGGAACACGTCACCTTCCACGGTGAATTCGTACACGTGGACGGCATCGAACTGGACGTAGTGCACGGACGCCGCGAGCCACGCAACGTGCCAATCATGATCGGCGCGACCGGCGACCAGATGCTGGAACTGACCGGCGAAATTGCCGACGGCGTAGTGCTGAACTACTGCGTCCCGCCGGAATACAACGACCGAGCCCTCGACCTGCTGGCCGCCGGCGCGAAGAAAGCCGGGCGCAGCGTGCAAGACATCGACCGTCCGCAGTTGATCGTCTGCTCGGTGGACCGTGACCACGACAAGGCCATCGAGACCACCAAAATGTTGCTGTGCCAGTACCTGGCTCAACAGCCGCACATCGCCAAGGCCAGCGGCGTCTCGCCAGAAGTAGTCGCCGAAATTCAGTCGATTCTGGGCTGGCCGGCCACCAAGGAACAGATCAACCAGGCCAAACATCTCGTGCCAGACGCGCTCGTCGAGCGCATCACCGCTTCGGGCACGCCAGACGAAGCGCGCGCCGGCGTAGAGGCCTACAAAAAGCGCGGCTGCACCTGTCCCATCCTCTACCCGGCAGGCGGCGACGTAAAGCTTTTGATTGACACCTTTGCGCAGGAATGATTTCCCCGCCAACCATTTCATCAAGCATTTCGCACATTAGCGAGAGGACCGTATGTGGCATTACACCATATATACGATCCTCTCTCAATATGCGAATTTTCCAAAACTTCCATCAATCTTCCGCAATAGAGTACCCATTTGTGTATCATGCCCATTTGGGAATATATGGTATTATTCCGGCGTTTCACTACCGATAGCAAGGATGGATTTTCATGTCCGAGACAGTTACAGCCTCGCCTGCCAGTCACTTGCGCGAAGAATATAAGTCGAAGAAAGACCTATTCGCTGCACAACCCGCCATTGTGCAGCGCTTTCTTGAGGCGCAGGCCCACCAGATTGCCGAGTGCCTGATTGAACATCAAGCCCAATTGCGCTTTACGCTGCCAGATCGCATCGTCGCCGGTTTGCCGCAGATCGAAGGGCCCGCGACGATTACCGTTCCCACCGAATCCAGGGAACAATCTGTAGGGGGATTCCGCAATCGATTAGCCCGCAAAGACGTCCGCGAAGAATTCCGCCACCGGCTAAATGAGTTAGAACAGTCCCCGGACCATGCCATCTCGACCAGCGCCAGCCTGATCCGCTATGCGACGGCGGTTCACATCGTTTACAACGTGCTGCCATCTGGACGCTCTGTGGTATACCGCGCTGCCGAGGACGAGGAAATCCCCAGCATTCCGGTCAGCGACGGGCAGGAGCCCGAGTCAGCGATTACCGCATCCACCGATGCTATCGCGGAAGAAGGCAAAAAAGAAGAGGGGCGCGGCGAGTTGCTGGTCCCTTATGTGCCCGCTGCGCGCCGTTTTTATCTGCCGCAATGGGTCGCTTTCGATGACGAGGACAAATTACTGGTCAGTTCGGTGAAAGAGGCCGAAGCCGACATCGCCTCCATGCAACGCTACATCAACATCCTGCATCTTTCTTCGTCGCTGGCCTCGTACGTCATTGCGGACGACGAATACCATAACAAGCGCTATGGCATGCTCGGACAATTGGTCAACCAGGGCCGCGCGTTGGCGCGCTATAAAACGCAGGAAATCATCGGCACCATCAAGGAAAGAGCTTCCGCCGGAACACTAAACCGTGGCTTGAGTTTGAGTCTGCCGTATTTCGACGACCAGAGACTGAGCATAAACGTGACGAACTTCGAGGTCATACCAGCCGGGCGGATCATGTTCGTGCCGGCCTTCGTCGTCCGTGCAGCGCGCGAAGAAGCTGCCAAGGTTGCACAGGATACGCGTTTCAACCCCTCCACGCGTAAACACTTAATCAGTGAATTAGAAATTCTGGAAGACGCTTTTTATAGGCCTCCCGAACTTTAAACGTCGAGTAGAAATAACCATGCTGTTTTCCATTCTATTACTTATTGCGATTGCCTATGTTTCCTGGCGAGCTGCGCCACGCGAGCGAGAAGAAGATATACATGTTCACGGAGCCGGTCAAATTGGGCTTCTAGCAGCACTGGCTCTGTTTGGCGTCGATTACTTTACTTCGTATTATTATGCAACCGGCGAAATGATGAGCGCCTTGCATCCTTACGGGATGCAGAAATACGCCTACTTTGCCGTTGCGTTCATCGGACTTGCCAACTTCGTCTTCGGGGCGTTGTACATCTACTCGCTGGGAATCTTCGACGAAGGGGGTGGCTCGTTCACCGCGTCGATGCGGTATCTCGGCCCATCCTTAAGCCTGATCGTTGCTGTGGTCTTGATTCAAGACTACGTTTTCACCATCGTGGTCTCTTCACTCTCCGGCGTCGACCAACTTCTTTCGATCACCGGTTCCTACAATATCAGTTGGTTCTGGCATTTTCTGATCGGCGCCTCGCTGGCGGCGATTACCTGGTGGCTGACCATCCGTGGGCGCGGCGAGTCGGCTCAAATCGTTTTTACCATGCTGGGAATTTTTGGATTGACTACCATCGTCATGGTGGTAGGACTGTTCATCGCGAAGGCACACGCCGTCCCGCCGGTTCCCTACACAGGGAGCATCACACCCCCCGTCAGTCTTGGAGAGGCGCTCTATCACATGTTGACGGCCTCGATGAAAGGGTTGGTGGCGTTAACCGGCCTGGAGGCCGTCTCGAACGGCGTCCAGTTCGTCATCGAAGAGGATGCCGGTTTCGTCAAATGGGGCAAAAAGCATCTTCCCAAACTAGATGGCGTGTGGAATCTATACAGCGGCAAAGCAGGCATCGGTCGCGTTGTGCAAACCATGTTCCTGTTTTACGGTGGGCTGACCACCTTAATGATGACGTATTTCGCCATTCACTTCAACGTCTTCGACGGCACGTTGGGCCGCACCCTGATCGGGAATCTGGCCTTTATCGGTTTTACCCAATTCCCCGGCGGTGAAATCCTGTATTGGGTCTACCAACTCCTGGCGGTGGTGCTATTGGCCGCCGCCTCCATGACCGCCTACCAGGACTTGCAAGCCATGACGTGGCGCAATGTGGCCGTCGGCGAAATTCCCGAAGTGGTCGTCTACCGCAACCCCAAAGGAACCTTCACACGTCCGGTGACCACCGCCGCCATCGCGGCAATCATCATCGAATTTCTGCTGCAAGGCCAAACCAGCCTGGCCGTGCCATTTTACGGCGTGGGCGTCTTCCTGCCTATTACGGCAATGGGGCTTTCCATCCGTGAACACATCAAAATGACGAAAAAGGGCTACAAACGCAAGTGGGGCGTTTTCGCGGCAACGGTTGCGAGCGTGCTGGCCGCCTTTACCTTCGTCGGACAAATAGCCGGAAAATGGGACGAAGGCGGCTGGATCGTGCTGGTTTCCCTCAGCGCGTTGATCCTGATGGCGCACGCCATCCTGATTTCGCCGATCGGTTATCGTACGCCGGAAGACATCCATCGCATCATCCGCGAAAAGTCTCACGTCAAAGGCCCGATGGGAAATATCGTCGAGTGGCAGTCGTTACGTTCACAGGAATACCGCTACCGGCTGGTCATCGCGATTGCCAGGCTGTGGGAGTGGTTTGGCGTCAGGCGTCCAATGCGTTATGAGCCGCCCATTGCCGCCGGCGATTATGACACGGCGGTCAACCATGCCGCCTCCGAATCATTCCTCGACCAATTTATCAGCAGCCGACAGAAACACGAGCCCAAACTGGGTGGGCCGCCCAAAGAAACAGGCCCCGGCGAAGATGAGGAGTAAATCAAGCGAGAGACGAAAACTCGCCTCTCGCTTTTTCGTCCTTAGAAATTCATCTACAAGAGGATGGTTAACGTAGGGTTTTGAGTTTATTCTGCCAGCTCAAAGCCCTACTTCGCCACGATCACGGCAAGTCTCGAAAAACCGGCTTAACATTGCCATGATTTCTGAACCGATCTACAGCTTGCGTGTGCCTGATGTTTACAAAGCAATGGAAACGACGTCCGAGGGGTTGGCCAGTAGTGAAGCGGAGTCGCGTCGTTCTCTCTATGGGGAAAATCGTCTCTCCGAACAACGCCGAGAGCCTGTTTGGGAAAAGCCACTCAAACACCTTTTGAATCCGCTGGCAGGGGTACTTCTGCTCGCCAGCTTGAGCGCCTTCATCCTTGACGACCCCGTCCTGGGCGGCGTCATTTTCATCTTGCCATTCGCCAATGCCGGCCTGTCTTTCTGGCGCGAATATCGCGCAGAGCAAGCTATCCAAAAACTCCAGGCCATTCTGCCCTCTTACGCGCATGTGCTGAGAGACGGGAAAGACCTGCATCTACCCGCTCACGAAATCGTGCCAGGCGATATTTTGATCCTTGCTGAGGGCGACAACATCCCAGCCGATGCGCGGGTGGTGGAAGAATACGGCCTGCGAACGAACAATTCCACGTTGACCGGCGAATCGGTGGCTGCGCGAAAAATCGCCGATGCCTCCTTCCAGCGGGGTATCAGCGACCTCGAACAGCCCAACCTGATCTTTGCCGGAACATCCGTAGCTGCCGGCACGGGACGCGCGGTGGTCTATTCCACCGGCATGCTGACCCAGTTTGGGCGCATCGTCCACCTGACCCAATCGGTCGAGCCGGAACCTTCACCGTTCCAAAAAGAACTCAACCGCCTCAGCCAGATTCTCACGATTGCCGCTTTCGGGGTCGCAGCCATCGTGGTGCTCGTTGGACTCACACAACAAATCCAGGGACTTCCACCCAAACAAGTCATTCTGCTGGCGCTCGGATTGCTGGTAGCCGCCACGCCCGAAGGTTTGCCCGCCACCCTGACACTCTCACTGGCAATCGCCGTACAGCGCCTGGCGCAAAAAGGTGTGCTGGCAAAAACGCTGAATATTGTCGAAACGCTGGGCAGCGTCTCGGTCATCTGTACCGACAAAAGCGGCACGCTGACGCAAAATCAGATGACCGTACGTGAAATCTGGGTTGCCGGGCAAAAGCTCAAAGTGTCCGGCGTGGGCTATGAACCCAGCGGTGAATTCTCTCCTTCCCCGCGCAATACGCCTTGGGAAGAGGATCTCATGAAACTATTGGAAGCCGCCTGCGCCTGCAACAACTCCCGCCTCAACCCGCCCACAAAAGAATCGCCAACCTGGAGCAGCCTGGGTGACCAGACGGAAGTGGCACTCAAAGTCACTGCGTTCAAGGCCGGCATCAACGAAAACGCCCTGAATCTGATCTACCCGCGGGTACATGAAATCCCCTTCGAGGCGCGGCGCAAGCGCATGTCCACCATTCATCGTGGAGGCAAGGGCGAGACAGCCTTCGTCAAGGGCGCACCGCGCGAAGTTTTACAGTTGTGCAATAACGTCTTGATACATGACGAAGTCATCCCACTCACCAACCCACTACGAGAAGAAATCCTGGCAGCCAACGATGAATATGCGCGCAGCGCTTTACGGGTACTGGCGGTTGCGCAGCGCGATCTGCCGGCACGCTCCGGCGCATACACCTCCAAGAACATCGAACGCGACCTGACCTTCCTGGGTCTGATGGCTATGATGGATCCGCCGCGTCCCGAAGTGGAACAGGCCATCAAGACTTGCCGTCAGGCGGGCATCCGTATCGTGATGATCACCGGAGATTACGGCCTGACAGCAGAGTCGCTGGCCCGGCGTATTGGTATGCTATCCAGCCGGAATCCCAGAATCCTTACCGGCGCAGAACTGGACAAGATGAATGATGCGCAGGTCAAAAGCCTGATCGAGCGGGAAGTCATCTTCGCCCGCATGGCGCCGGAGCATAAAATGCGCCTGGTATCGATCTTCCAGGATCGAGGAGATGTCGTGGCCGTCACCGGCGACGGGGTCAACGACGCTCCGGCGTTGCGCAAAGCCGACGTGGGCGTGGCCATGGGGATCGTCGGCACAGATGTCGCCAAAGAAGCGGCAGACATTATTCTAACCAATGACAACTTCGGCGCGATCGTCTCGGCCATCGAAGAGGGTCGCGCTGTTTACGATAACGTCCGCAAGTTCCTCACTTACATCTTTTCGAGCAACGTCCCCGAATTTCTACCCTTTCTGCTGACCGCCTCGCTTCCAAGGATTCCCCTGGCCCTGAACGTCCGCCAGATTTTAGCTATCGATCTGGGCACCGACCTGCTACCGGCCATTGCGTTGGGCATGGAAGACCCCGAACCCGATGTCATGCAGCACCCGCCACGCCCACGCAACCAGCCCATCATCAACAATAAATTGATTCTGCGCGCCTTCCTATGGCTGGGATTGATCGAAGTTGCCCTATGCTACTTTGGGTTTTTCTCTGTATACTTGTTTGCAGGCGCTACAGATATTCTGAGACTTCCGCTGCTGGCAAAAATACCGATTCCGGATATATTGCGCTATGTAACGTCCACCGATCCCGACCAGATTATCAGGCTTTCCACGACGGTTTTTCACGCTGGCGTGGTCATGGCACAAGTTGGAAACGCGTTCGCCTGTCGATCAGAAACTGCGCGCGGGCGACAATTGGGATGGGGTCGCAACCGGACGTTGTTATATGGTGTATTGGTAGAGGCGCTGGTGATTCTGGGGCTGATCTACATTCAGCCATTGGCAACCCATTTCGGGCACGTCAAGATTCCACCTATCTATTGGGTTGGCCTGGGCGCATACGCAGTGATTTTATACGGTCTCGAATGGATTCGTAAACGAATTATCCACTGGCAAGAACATACGCATTGGCACTCGTCGTCCAAGAAGGAGGCATTACCATGAAAACAATTGTGATGGGCTGTGGAAGAGTAGGCTCTCAAGTCAGCTTACTCTTGGAAAAGAACGGACACGATGTCACTGTCATCGACCACCGCGACGCTGACGCACGCGTGCGGCTGGGCCCCAACTTCAAAGGTCGCGTCATCCCCGGCCTGGGCTTCGACCATGACGTTCTCCTCCAATCCGGGGTCGAACAAGCCGACGCCTTCGTCGCTGCCAGTTCGTCCGACAACGCCAACATCGTCGCCGCCCGTCTCGTGCGGAATATTTTCCACGTCCCGAGAGTGGTCGCCCGGTTGTATGATCCACACCGCGCCGAAATTTATCAGCGTCTGGGCCTGGTGACGATCTCGCCCACGAACTGGGGCGCAGAACGCATCTACGAGGCCGTCACGCACAGCGAATTGGATGTCGTCTTTAATTTTGGAGGCGGAGAAGTCTCGATCGTCGCCATCGACGCCAACTACGCCCTGACCGGACGCATCGTCCGCAACCTGACCATTCCAGGCGAAGTCAAAGTGGTTTCCATCACCCGGCAGGACGAGGCTTTCATCCCGTCAGACGGCACCGAGTTTCAGGAAGGGGACCTGATCCATATCGCCGTCCTGGCTTCGGCGATGCCCCGCCTGGAAGAACTGCTCGGCCTGGAAAGGAGGCAGTGACCATGTTCGTTATGATCGTAGGCGGCGGCAACACCGGTTCTTATCTGGCAAAAATGCTCCTGGAGAGTAATCACAAAGTCCGCATCATCGAGGAACGCAAAACAGTGCTGGAAAAGCTCAAGAATGAACTCCCCGAAGAGGTGATTATCTACGGGGACGGTAGCGCGCCGAGTGTGCTGGAGCAGGCCAATGTAGAGAAGGCGCATGTGCTGGCAGCGGTCACCGGCAGCGACGAAACCAACCTGGTGATCACTTCGCTGGCGCGCTTTGAATTTAACGTTCAGCGCATCATCGGGCGCGTCAATAATCCCAAAAACGCTTGGTTGTTCACACCGGATATGGGCGTGGATGTGGCCCTCAACCAAGCCGACATCCTGGCTCACCTCGTCGCCGAGGAAATGTCGCTGGGCGATATGATGACACTGTTAAAGCTGCGTCGCGGCGAATATTCTCTGATCGAAGAAAAAGTGCACCCCCATTCTCAAGCGGTCAATGTAGCCCTCAAGGACCTCCCCCTGCCGCAGGAATGCACGATCACCGCCATCATTCGTAAGAACCAGCTTCTGATTCCGCATGGTGATACCGTCCTATTGGAGGCCGACGAACTGCTGGCGCTGGTAAATCAATCACAGCTCTACGAATTCGCCTCCCTGCTGGCACCGTCGAGACATCTCGACTCTGAATAACGCAACACCTGCGATATACTGAAAATCTCAACGGGGCTCTCGCCGTTCCTTGACGGGAGCCTGTGAGAATCGATGGAATCGCATCGTTTTTCGTCAGAATACAGAAATTTCCATGGACGGGGGCAAGAGATCGTTTTTCAGAACAAGCCGTCACAAGTCCTGGGGAGGGACTAAGGTCCGTGAAGAAAACCTGGCCGTTTCTCTTCTATCTTCTATACTTTGCTGCCAGTTCAGCGTTATTCCCATTTACCGCGCTGTATTACCAGAGCATCGGACTCTCCGGCACGCAGATCGGCCTGTTGGTCGGACTCGCCCCATTAATTACGTTGTTTGGCGCGCCACTCCTGACCGGCTTCGCAGATGTAAGCCACCGTCACAAGCTGGTAATGAGCCTCTCGTTAATCGGGGTTATTCTTACGACCCTCCTGACTCCCCTGACTCACAACTTCTTCCTGCTGTTGCCGATCGTCCTGTTCTACTCGCTGCTCATCGCACCCGCAGGGCCCTTCGCCGACAGCGCCACCATGTCGATGCTGGGCGACCAGCGCCAGATGTACGGACGCATCCG
>JBJKRF010000125.1:0-5431 GCA_046704785.1 Anaerolineales bacterium
CAGGTAGCCTCTTGTCTGATAAGTTTTGTACAACAACTTAATCTTATCCGTTCAGTGGCTACCTGTCTCTAATTTGTAAAGGTGCTTTTTCTCACATCTGAACCGTGCCACAATTTATTATGCCCTCCGAGAATTCGGATGGCAATAAATCTACTTCATCAGGCTGTTTCCCGAAGCCCCGTCGACCGTCGAATTATCATCCCTGCGAATTGGCCGGTATGGTAGAATGAGTCCCCCAAGGAGTACTGAATCATGTCGGTCAAATTGATCCTACGTGACAGAGAATATGAAGTCAAACCAGGGATGACCCTGCTATCTTCACTGGAAAAGATTGACGTATTGCCCGAAGCGGTCATTGCAACCCGCGACGGCGAGATGATCCTGGAAGACGAAATCCTGCGCGATGGGGATGTGGTCAAATTGGTTGCCGTGATTTCCGGAGGTTGAGATGAAATGCCGTAGCTGTGGTCAAAAAGCGGCTGTCAATATGCGCCAGCATAAACTGGCATTATGCAGAGAGCATTATCTCGAATGGCTGCCCGAGCAGACCGAACGCTTTATCAAAAAATACGGTATGTTCACGCGCGACGAGAAGATTCTGGTGGCCGTTTCGGGCGGCAAGGACTCGCTTTCGCTGTGGGATATTCTCTCCCGGTTGGGGTACCAGGCCGATGGCCTGTATCTCGGCTTGGGGATCGACGGCGGCTTCCGCTATTCGGACGAGTCGCACCGTCTGACGGAGAAATTCGCCGCCCAGCGCGGGCTGACCCTGCGTGTCGTCGACATCGAGAAAACCTATGGCAATTCCATCCCTGTGTTGGCGGAGAAGAGCCATCGCGGAAAAGGCAAACCTTGCGCCGTCTGTGGACTGGCCAAACGACACGAGATGAACCGCATTGCGCGCGATATGGGCTACGATGTGCTGGCAACCGGGCATAACCTCGATGATGAGGCGGCCACCCTGTTCGGCAACACACTCAACTGGGCGCAGGATTTCCTGGTGCGTCAGGGACCGGTGTTGCCTGCCGGCGAGGGGTTGGCGCGTAAGGTCAAGCCGCTGTGCCGTTTTTACGAGAAAGAGATGGCAGCGTACGCCTTATTGCGGGGCATCGACTACATCTATGAAGAATGCCCGTTTGCCGTCGGCTCTACTTCGATCTACTACAAAGAACTGTTGAATAAACTGGAAAGCGACCGGCCGGGGGCGAAGCTGGTTTTCTACCTGTCTTTTTTGGAGGCGCGCCGAAACGGATTCTTTGTCGAAGGGCAAGAGGCCGCCCCGAGGCTGTACACCTGCCCATCGTGCGGCCAGCCGACGACGGCGGAAGGGTTGTGCTCGTTTTGTCGCTTGATGGAGAAAACCGGCGCTCCATCAACGAGCGCGGCGTGACGCTCAGACCCCGTTCGACAAGTCGATGGTGTATTACTCTGAAGCGATTTTGTACAATTCTTTCGCCCAGTTGGAGAAAAGCTTGCTGTGTGTGAAACACCTGCGCGCCCGGCGTACTTTTGGGGAGGAAGCGCCGAACTGGCCCGCAGTTTGAGATGGTATTGCGGCGGTCGTGGTTCCCGCCTGTGCCGGATGTATTCCGGCGTCAAATCAAAACAAAGGAGTAAAAATGTCCACTCAACCATCTGATCTGAAAGCTCTGACTTTGCTTGGCCGTAAAACCGAGCCATGTAAGCAGCTTGAAGCATTTCCCAATCATAACCCGGGACGTTATTACCGGGTCACACTCGAAACACACGAGTTTACCTGTCTGTGCCCGATGACCGGGCAGCCGGATTTCGCCGCGATCAAGGTCGAGTATGTGCCCGACCAGAAAGTGGTCGAGTCGAAGTCGTTCAAACTCTATCTCTGGTCGTATCGTGACGAAGGTGTTTTCCACGAGCACGTGATCAACACGATTTTGGATGACCTGGTGGGGGCGCTCGATCCACATTGGTGTAAGGTGACCGGTGCCTTCGACATTCGTGGAGGCATTGGAATTACGGTGGAGGCCGAATCCGTTAAGACGCCGGCGGCCAGGGAAGCTGTGCGATGAACCACTCACAACGTACGTATCGTTGGTTCCCCTTCGTCACGGCGCTCTTCGTCACAACCCTGGTTATTTCCAATATTATTGCTGTCAAACTGGTGGATCTATTTGGTTTATTCGTGCCGGCAGCGGTCATTTTGTTCCCCGTGGCTTATATTTTTGGCGATGTGCTCACCGAGGTCTATGGTTTTGCCAAGGCGCGCCAAGTGATTTGGACAGGTTTCTTCTGCAACCTGGTCGCCGTCATCGCTATCTGGATCGGCGGGTGGCTGCCCGCGGCACCATTTTGGTCGGCTGGGGTCTTTTCCACACCTAATATGGCTCAACAAGCTTATAGCGCTATTCTTGGATTCACGCCACGTTTGCTGCTGGCTTCGTTCATTGCGTATCTCATCGGTGAGTTCCTGAATTCGTTCGTGTTGGCCAAACTCAAAGTACAGACGTCCGGTCGTTTCCTCTGGCTACGGACAATTTCATCGACCATCGTTGGCGAAGGCGCTGATTCATTGGTGTTTATCAGTGTTGCCTTCGCGGGGATACTCCCAACGGGCGCTCTTGGACAGGCGATCCTGTCGCAGTGGTTGATCAAGGTGGTTTATGAGACTGTCGCGACACCACTGACTTATGTGGTTGTCAGTGCGCTTAAGAAAGCCGAAAGTGAAGATTACTACGATCGTGATACAGATTTCAACCCATTTATGGTTTGAGCGCGCACTCAGTGCAGGTACTCTTTGATGTTCGAAAAGGTGGACAGGGCTTGATGGCCTGTCCACCTTTTTTGCGACTTCCCCGAATCCAGACGGATTTCCGTTTAACGGGCGATGAGCCATCGCCCCGTGAGTCGGTTTGTCGCTTTGCAGGCCATAAGCAGCGAAGCGCCCCGCGGCAAATCCGTTTGCGGGGTGCAGGCAGCGGCCAGCGGAATCAGGAACAGAACAGTCAATAAAAAGGACGAACACTGTCGGGGAGTCATGTTTTCGCTACCCCTGTGATTAAAAATGCAAGGATGTCTTCCCTGATTCGGAAAACATCCCTGTGAGCAACTCCCTCTGGAGGAGAAATTGCTGAATCTGTTGGTTATTTCTCGTTTGTGCCCTCGACCGTTTCGTCCGCCGTCTCGCTGACATCCTCGCTGACGGGTTCTTTGTCATGTTGGCGTGTATCGATGTCATTATCGTACATCAAGGCTTCGTGGTTGCGTTCGCCCGTGCGGATGCGAATGACCTGCTCGACCGGATAGACGAAAATCATTCCGTCGCCTATGTTCCCGGTGTGAACGCAGTTTTGGATGGTCTCGATCGTCTTTTCGACGTTGTGGTCGCTGAGAATAATATTGATTTGCAGACGCGGCAACATGTCGACGCGGTAGGTTCCTGTACGTCCTGTCAGGACGATGCCCCCCTGTCGCCCGTGCCCATGCACCTCGGTAACGTTCATCCCGACGATGCCGATTTCTCGTAGCGCTTCTTTTACATCGTTGAAGCGGTCCTCACGAATGATTGCCTCAATTTTTTTTGTCATGAATCTGCCTCTCGGTTTCCTGATGGTCAGGCGTAGGCCCGCTCGCCGTGTTCGCTTATGTCGAGGCCCACTTCTTCTTCATTGGCCGAAACGCGTAAACCGACGAATTTCGCCAGCCCTTTTGTGATGAGGAAAGTGAGCGTGAAAGCAAAAGCAATTGTCACGACAACCGTTAGCAACTGAATGAAGAATTGGGATGGATTGCCGTAAAACAGACCGTTCGCACCCGCCGGGTTGATGGCTTTCGACGCGAACAAACCAGTAGCTAATGCACCCCAGGTACCGCCGACCCCATGACAGGCCCACACGTCGAGCGACTCGTCCAGGTTGCGGCTTTCGCGAAAGTGGATGGCATAATAGCTGATAGGCGCTGCAACGCCGCCGATGGCCAGCGCTGCCAGGGGCGTGACGTACCCTGCTGCCGGCGTGATTGCCACCAATCCGACGACTGCCCCGGTGACAATTCCCAGTACGCTGGGTTTATTGTCCCGCCAACTCAACAGCATCCAGACTGCCCCTGCAGCCGCGGCGGCTGTGTTCGTCGTTACCAGCGCGTTTACGGCGAGTCCGTTGGCGGCCAGGGCGCTTCCGCCATTGAATCCAAACCATCCAAACCATAATAGTCCGGCGCCTAAAATACTATAAGGAATGTGGTGGGGCTCGAACGAGCGCGACCCAAAACCTTTGCGCGCGCCGATCACCAAGGCGAACGCCAGTGCCGAGTATCCGGCTGTAATGTGTACCACGGTTCCACCGGCAAAATCGAGTGCGCCAAGTTGGTGAAAAATCCCCCCGATGCCCCAAACCCAGTGTGCCACCGGGTCGTAAACCAGGGTGGCCCATAACAGCGTGAAGATCAAGAAGGTCTTGAAGCGCACGCGCTCCACAAACGCGCCGGTTATTAGCGCCGGGGTAATGATGGCGAACATCATCTGGAATGCCGCAAAGGCCAGGTGGGGAATGGTAGGAGCATAGGCCGGGTTGGGCTGTGCGCCAACCCCTGAAAGTCCTAGAAAATTAAGCCCTCCAATGATCCCTTTGAAGTTGGCGCCAAACGCCAGACTGTAGCCAAAAAGAACCCATTGGATGCTAATTAAAATGATAACAATGAAGCTCAAGTTGAGCGTCGAGAGGATGTTCTTTTTCCGTACCATGCCCCCATAAAAGAATGCCAGCGCGGGGGTCATCATCAGCACGAGCGCTGATGAGATAAGAACCCACGCCGTATCTCCAGCATTGACTGTCTGCATAGGCCACACTCCTTTACTTTGTGCCCCAAAAGGGTTATATATATTGCTTGTAGTCGGAGATTATAGGGCTTGCTTTTGGGACTGTCTATTACCCAAACAGGTTATGTTGTGCAGGTTCGGCGAGGTGCACACTTGAAATAAAGGGTTTTTATGACCCAAATGGGTAATAAATTGGATAAAGTGGGTAGGTGTCCCCTTAAAGGCCCATAAACGCAGAATTGGGTCAGCCGCATCCGAAAAGAAGCACGCCCCGAAAGCGATTTCCATTTTCGGGGCGTTTGCGTTCGCCTTTTCGCTTCTAGCAGCTTGTCGGAGAACTCTTTTTCGTACCAAAGCTGCCCCATTTTAGACCCAAAAGTGAGTGAATTTTGGGCACGGTTCAGATGTGAGAAAAAGCACCTTTACAAATTAGAGACAGGTAGCCACTAAACGGATAAGATTAAGTTGTTGTACAAAACTTATCAGACAAGAGGCTACCTGCGATGACAGTTTATACGATTTCAGCACTTTCTACCAGAGTGATCTGGCCTGAACCGATTGAACAAATCTGGCAAGTTTTGCCAAGTGGTGGTCAAAGTTTGCCGGGCTGGAAGCGTAAGGATATTGGGTTCAGTGAGCGGC
>JBJKRF010000126.1:0-13697 GCA_046704785.1 Anaerolineales bacterium
TCACCAAATTGGGTTCCCAGGTATTATTCGCTGTGTTAAGCTTTTACAAAACCGATTTCCCTACCGCTTTTCAGGCTCTATCATGATTTGCGCGTTCAATGCAAATGTTGTTCTGTAATACTATAAAGTTGGATGGGCTCTCCCGTTCATGGCGGGCAAATCTGAACCACGACGGCCAGAACGATGCACGAAGGAGGAAATTTCAAGGTTTTGCCCGCTTTTTCCTTCGTGCTCGTCGTGTCCTTGGTGGTTAAAAGAATGGTTTCCCGTTAAAAACGGTTGAGCCGTTGGATGTTAACGCTGGGGCGAGTCTGCTGCCAGGATAGCTCTTCCCAGTCCTCATTGCAAATGGACGTAGAAAACGCAGATTAAGGTGTACGGCATGGATATCACAGTCGCATTGGGCGGTGGAGGTACGCGAGGGAATGCACATATTGGGGTTTTACGCGTTTTGGAGCAGGCGGGCTTCCATATTCGCGCCATCGCCGGTTCGAGCATCGGCGGCATTGTGGCTGCTTTCTATGCGGCCGGTTACACGCCTGACGAAATTGAGGCGATCTTCAGCAAAGTCGATACCACAAAACTGTACAAGCGCGATTCTGAAGATGGGCCATCGATTCTAGGCACCGCCGGGATTCGCAAATTTCTAGAGGAATACCTGGGCGAACGCAACTTTGAAGAGCTTCCCATCCCCTGCGCCATGCCGGCAATGGATATGGAAACCGGCAACGAGGTGGTCTTCCGTCACGGCTTACTACGGGACGCCCTGCTTGCGACCATCGCTGTCCCGGGCATTTTCCCACCCCATCATGTCGGGGACTACGACCTGGTAGACGGCGCCGTGCTCAACCCCGTCCCTGTTTCCCTTGCCCGTATGTTGGCGCCCTCCTTGCCCGTGGTCGCCGTCGCGTTGAGCCAGCCGCTGGAACCTCCCTCCGACATCTACGCGGTACCGTTACCTGGCATTATCCCCCCGCCAATACTCCAACAGATTTATAATTTGCGCGTCACGCAGGCTTTTAACATCTTCCTACGTTCGGTGGACATCATCAGCCGCACATTGACCGAACTGCGGCTCGAGCAGGACCTCCCCGACGTGATCGTCCGCCCGCAACTGGCCGAAATCCACTTGTTGGATCCAGTCAACGTCCATGAAATTGCTTTGCGTGGCGAAGTTGCCATGTTGAACACGCTGCCGCAACTGCGGCGTGTCTTCTCCTGGCCCGGACGGCTCCAGCGTTGGCTGGCACATAGAAACGGACCAGGCAGTCATCCAAAGGCGTTGAGACCATGACCCGCGATTTGCGTAAGTATGCCTCGCAAACCACCGTCCAACTGATTGCAGGGGCGCTGTTGCTTCTGTTCATCGTCGGTTTGGGATTGGTATGGTATATCTACGGTTCAGCAGCTGCCATAATGGGCCTATTATGTCTGCTGGGAGCCTTGATTCCCATTGGACTGGTCTGGCTTTCGCTCTCAGGCCTCGATTGGATTGTCAAACGCGCCAACAAAGAATAGTGATGAGACCCCCTTCCCAAATATTGACACTCGACCAGGTTACCTTTCGTCAGGCGACCGCAACAGTCAAGCCGGAACGCCTGCTGCTACTGCTGCACGGCTGGACCGGGGACGAAAATTCGATGTGGATTTTTACCCACAGCTTTCCAGCCAACGACTGGCTGGTCGCACCCCGTGGGCCCTACCCTGCCACTCCCGACGGATATTCCTGGCGGCAGAACACAGAAAACTCGCACACGGTGGACGACTTCCGCACGTCGATCGTCTCATTATTGGGCTTCATCGACCGTTGGGGAAATACCAACCGGGTGGACGTGTCGCAATTCGACGTGATCGGATTCAGCCAGGGCGCAGCAATGGCCGGTTTAATGGCACTCCTCCACCCGCAGCGCGTCGCCAAGGTGGGCGTCCTATCCGGTTTTTTGCCGAAAGACTCCCGGCGATTCATCCAGGCGAGTTCGCTTCACGGGAAGTCTGTTTTTTTGTCCCACGGCACACGCGACGAAACCGTTCCAATCGAGCGCGCCCGCCAGATGGCAACATTGTTCACCAAGGCCGGAGCGCAAGTCACTTTCTGCGAGGCGCCGGTCGGGCATAAACTTAGCGCAGATTGTCTTAAAAACCTGTCCGCCTATCTGGCCAACTAACAAAACCAAAAACTTAAGAATCCTTAATAAGTGAATTGACGGATGCCTGCTTTACGAGTATCCTTTATCAAACTTCTATCTTCCTGGAAATCGGCCAAAAACACGATTTCCGGGAAGCATCCACTTTCCGAATAAAATCAGAGCTTATGTCCAAACTTTCTCGACGTGATTTTCTGAAACTGGCCGGCTTGGGGGCAGGTGCGATGGCCTTCCGCCCGTTTAATGCGAAATCGTCCCCCTCGATTGTCACAGATTTTCCAAAAGGGGATTACCTTGGTCGTGCCGCGGCTACCATTCCCTACCATTCCGAACCACGCACAGACGACTATACCGTGTTGAGCAAAAAAGCCATTGAGGACGACGTGGTCGTTATTCTACGCGAAGTGGTTGCCACATCGCTCGATCCCTCGCTTCCGAGTAACCAGCGTTGGTTTCAAACGCCTGACGGCTACCTGTATGCCGGTTACGTACAACCGGTCAAGAACCTGCCGAATCAGGCGATAAAATCCGTCCCGAATGGGGCTGACGGCTTTTGGGCGGAAGTGACCGTGCCATACGTCAACCTGGCACTGGAAAATTCGGCGCCGCAGGCCCCCTGGACGAAGGACCTGCTCTCTTCCGGTTTGAACCCGCGCCTGTACTACAGCCAGGTCGCCTGGATCGATCAAATCAAATCGGGCGACAACGGTCAGATTCTGTATCGCTTTAACGAAAACGGGGGACGCCCGGCGGGGGCAACGGGCGGCAGCTACGGCGACATTTTCTGGGCAGACGGGACGGCGTTCCGTCCGCTCACCGCCGACGACCTTGCCCCCATCCACCCGAACGTCGACCCTAAACAAAAGAAAATTGTGGTGAACACCACCTACCAGACGGTCTCCTGCATGGAAGGGGACACCGAGGTCTATTTTTGTCGTTGCTCCTCCGGCGCGAAGTTCGACGCCAGCGGCGTGGCCGTTGATAAATGGTCGACCACCCCCGGCGACTACAGGACACAGTGGAAAACTGTTTCCATCCACATGTCGGGTGGAACGACCGGTGCCGGATACGACACCCCCGCCGTCAGTTGGGCGAATTTCTTCGACTCGCAGGGCGGCATGGCTATTCACGCTGCCTTCTGGCACAATATGTTTGGAGAACCCGTCTCGCACGGCTGCGTCAACGTCACACCGGAGGACGCCAAATGGATTTTCCGTTGGACATTGCCCGCGGTCACGTTAAAGGATGCAGACATTCGGCAGATTCCAAACGGCACGGAAGTGGTCATCAAAGAACGTCAGTTCTAAGCCATCGCTGAGAGGGGATTGTTCGTGGAGTAAACCTTCTAAAAACCGCGGCGTTCCCGGCGTATATCGTAATAAAATAAACAAATAAGCTGTGCGCTAAGCTTACATTTTTAGGAAGTGGAGTACGACGGTCTCTGTGCACTGTCGTTGATGAGGCGATTTTATGCAAATTGCAAACGTTACGTTGGGTCTGGCATTTCTAGCTGGCCTGGCGTCTTTTCTCTCTCCATGCGTCTTTTCGCTCGTGCCAGCCTACATTGGCTATTTGGGCGGGCGGGCGGCCAGCAATGAGTTAAACGAGCCGGAGGAGGACAGCCGCTGGATCACCTTCACGCATGGACTGGCGTTCGTGCTGGGCTTTAGCGTTGTTTTCGTCCTGCTTGGCGTTGCAGCCTCGGCAGTTGGGGGCATGTTGTACGATATGCGCATCTGGTTGGCGCGCATTGGCGGGTTGGTGGTCGTCATCTTCGGCCTGCACATGATCGGCGTTTTTCGCATCCCGTTTCTCGAATACGATACACGCGTTCAGGCGCTGCCCGACCGTAAATGGGGTTATCTCTCCTCGGCCCTGATGGGAATTTTCTTCTCAGCGGGTTGGTCTCCCTGCGTGGGACCTGTTCTGGGCGCTATCCTTACGTTGGCCCTGAACGGTGGCTCGGTCTCGCACGGAGCGGTGTTGCTCAGTTCGTATTCCGCAGGCTTGGCGATTCCGTTCTTGTTGGCCGCCCTGGGAATTGGCTGGGTGACCACTACGCTGCGAAAGTACAACAAAGTGATGCGCTATGTGGAAATCTTCATGGGCGTGGTCATGGTCATTGTCGGAATTATGTTGATGTTCGGCGTATTCAATTTGCTGTCCCGTTATGGCTTCTTCGTCAATTTTGGGCTTTAGTTGATGTTGATAAAGAAAATCGGCCCGGTTGTCAAAGAGGTAGCCCTTTAGTCGTATCGAGGAGAAACCTGATGATTACTGTCACCCTCTATACTCAAAAAGATTGTCCGCCTTGTGAGCAGGCCAAAACAGACCTGGACTCCCTGCAAGAACAGATTCCACACCGGCTCGTAGAAATCGACATCGCAACAGATACGGCCCTGATGGAAAAGTACCGCGACCAGGTTCCAGTGGTCGAGATTGGCCCCTATCACCTGCCAGCGCCTTTCAGCCGCACAGACTTGGCAATGACCCTTGGCGCGGCCCGCGACCGCAAAGACCACCTCGAGAAGGTGTCAGATACAACGTACGAACGCCGCTCTCGCAACGGCCAGACCATCAGCGGGACCGATCGTTTCTCGATGTGGATGACCCGCAACTGGTTGATTGCGGTCAACATCATCTTTTTCCTTTACGTGGGATTGCCATTCCTGGCCCCAACCCTGATGGAAGTCGGCGCTACCCTGCCGGCCAGGGTAATCTACACGGCTTACAGCCCACTCTGTCACCAACTCGGCTTCCGTTCATTTTTCCTGTTCGGCCCGCAATATGCCTACCCACGAGCATCAGCCGACGTCTCCGACCTGGAAACCTTTGGACAGGCCACCGGAATCAACGAAAACGACCTGCTGGCGGCGCGCGCTTATGTTGGGAATTCGCAGGTTGGCTACAAAGTTGCCATCTGCGAACGCGACGTTGCCATTTATGCGGCCATCTTCCTCTTTGGCATCCTTTATGGTCTCAGCGGTCGACGCCTCAAACCGCTGCATTGGATGTTATGGCTCCTGCTCGGAATCATTCCCATGGGCATTGATGGCTTCTGGCAACTCTTCAGCAACCTCAATCTTCCCTGGATCCTCACGGTACTTCCTTATCACGAAAGCACTCCCTTGCAACGTGTACTGACCGGCGCTTTGTTCGGCTTCACGACTGCCTGGTTCGGGTTGCCCTACATTGAAGAAAGTATGCGCGAGACCCGCGAACTGCTCGTCAAAAAATTCATGATTCTTTCGGATGTAAAGGCTTAATGGCATTTCGAACACAAAACGGTCTTCGCTACCTGACCTTTGACATTTTTCCGGAGAACGTCGTACAGGCCATCTTTACCCGCGATGGCGGCGTCAGCCCGTCGCCCTGGACGGCTCTCAACGTGGGAGGCACAGTGGGAGACGAACGCAGCCGGGTGGTGGAAAACCGCCTGCGGGCATTTCATGCGCTCAAGCGCGATCCGGACTCTTTGTTCGACGTATGGCAGGTTCACAGCGCCGACGTGGTGGTCGCCAATGCTCCCCATCATTCGGCGCCGCCGGAATTCAAAGCGGACGCCATCCTGACCGACAACCCCCAGGTGACTCTATTCATGCGCTTTGCAGACTGCGTTCCCGTCTTCTTGCACGACCCCAAAAGGAACGTTATTGGTGTCGTTCACGCCGGTTGGTTGGGAACAGTACGAAAAGTGGCGGAGGCCGCAGTGCGCATGATGCACGCTGTCTATGGGACGAGGCCCAACGACGTATTGGCCGCCATCGGTCCTTCCATCGGCCCGGACCACTACGAAGTCGGCCCGGATGTAGTCGCGCACGTTCGGCACGCTTTTGGGAAAAAACAGGCCGAGCAGATTCTCCTGCCCAACACGAGCCACGTACACTTCGATTTATGGGCGGCCAACCGCCTGACGTTACAACGGGCAGGGGTCGAGCAGATCGAGCTATCGTCGCTGTGTACGGCCTGTCACCCACAAGACTGGTATTCACACCGCGCCCAAAAAGGAAAAACGGGACGCTTTGGCGCATTAATTGCATTAGCGTAACGAATCAACCCGAGGGGTTCTCACAGATGCTTTTTGATTAAAATAGGAGTATCTCAACAAAGTATAGGAAAGGTGGGGGTGGACGCCGCCCCATCTTTATTTCGGCGTTGAGCAAAATCAATATGAACACATATGCGACACGGGTCGGCGAGATTCAAGAACGGTATGAGACCGTCAAAGGCCAAATTGCAGAGACAGCCCAGACCTGTGGGCGCTCTCCTGAGTCTGTGCGGCTGGTGGTGGTGACCAAAACTCACCCACTTGAGACCGTTCGTGCGGTCGTGGAGGCAGGCGCGCGCGACCTGGGCGAGAACTACGCTGAAGAGGCCTTAGAAAAAATCGAGGCGCTGTCTGCGCCGGACGACGTGAACTGGCACATGATCGGCCATGTACAAAGTCGAAAGGCCCAGTTGGTGAGCGAACACTTTGATCTGTTACACTCCCTGGACAGTCTCAAGCTGGCTAATCATCTGGAGCATTTTGCCGTTCTTGCCGAACGGCGACTCCCGGTTTTATTGGAATGTAACGTGAGCGGCGAAGAAAACAAATATGGCTTTTTAGCCTGGCAGGAAAGCCAACCGGAGTCTTTGGCCGCCGTAGTAGAACAAATCCTGGCATTGCCGCATTTGGAATTGCGCGGTTTAATGACCATGCCACCTTATACCCAAAATGCCGAAGATTCTCGCGCTTATTTTTCACGATTGCGCCGCTTGCTGGCATGGCTATCGGGGCGTTTTCCGCAGGCAACCTGGGACCAACTGTCGATGGGTACCAGCGCCGATTTCACCGTGGCCGTCCAGGAGGGCGCAACCCTCGTCAGAGTGGGAACCGCCATCCTGGGGCCCAGAGCAACTGGCAGGACGCCTGATTCCGGCGATGGCGGTTAATCTGTCAAAAAGGAGACTTTCTCATTGTTCACCTTCATCCTTGCCCAGGCAGTCAATTTCTTTGCTGAACTTATTACGATATTGGTTATCGTCCATGTCGTTCTTTCCTATTTTATGTCGCCGTACCATCCCATTCGAGAAACCATCGACCGGTTGGTGGAACCGTTATTGGCTCACATCCGGCGGGTGATGCCTTTACTTGGCCCCTTCGATTTCAGCCCAGTGGTCTTGATAATTCTGGTACAATTAATTTCAGGTATACTCGTTCAACTTCTTTTGCAATTGAGGTGAGTCATGGCTTCACGACGTTTCAAATTTCATGATGGCAAGTTGGGTGCAGCGCTGGCAGTACGTGTGACGCCGCGCGCCAGCCGCAATGAGGTGACAGAAATCCAAACAGACGGAACTGTAAAGGTTCGTCTGACCGCGCCGCCGGTAGAGGGCGAGGCGAACAAAGCGCTGATTGCCTTCATGGCCGAGGTTCTCGGCGTCGCACAGACGAAGATCGAGATCGTGGCCGGAGAGACGGGCCGCGACAAGCTGCTCTCTGTGCTAGATATGGATAAGGATGAAGTCCATCAGCGCCTGCTAGCTTACCTCGAGTAAAAACATTACAGGCCGGTCAGAAAACCGGCCTGTTTTTTTTAGGGGCATATTGTTTGATGCGCTACTGCACTGGACTGTAGATCGAACGATAGATATTGTAAGTCTCGTAAATGCCACGAATGTAGTCGCGTGTTTCCCCAAAACGAATAATCTCCAATAACAGATCGGGGTCCCCTTTTGCCAGGCTTTGCCAAATGCTGGCATTGCCCGGCCCACCGTTATAGGCTGCGAGAGTAGCATAAAGATCGCCGTCGAGCATTTTGCGATTGGCATCCAGATAATAGGTGCCCATACGCAGGCTGATGTAAGGACTGTACAAGTCGTCGTCGCTGTAATCGGGCGGCCAGTTCATTTGTTCGGCGATGCTGGCCCCGGTCGTGGGGACGATTTGCATCAACCCGCGCGCGCCGGCCGTAGAGCGGACAAACCCCTCGAACAGGCTTTCCTGTCGCACAACGCTCATAAGGAGTAATGGATCGAAGCCATATTGGGCCGCCGTGGGCCAGATGACATCGGCATAATACAGCCCGTAGCGAACATGTTGGAAATAGGCCGGCGCGGTCATACTCTGGGAGTGGTCGTCCATCCCGGCCAGCGTCAGCACCTGACGGATGGCAAAAATCGCTGAACGGTAAGCGCCTAGGTCGAGCAGGTAATTGCCGAGGCGGAACGTATCAGCGGGGTTGTTTTGAACGGCGGTGCGCAGGTCTTCGAACTCGAGACGCGCCTGGTCATAAAGTCCCAGATTCCAGAATTCCGTGCCACGCACCAGGCGCGGATCGTTGGCCAGCGCACCCAGAGTGCTCAAATCCGTATCGGCGGGGAGACTGAAAGTCAGGCGAACCCAGGAGGCCGCCTCCTTGCGCTCTGCGCCCAGATCATAGTTCAGGTTGAGTTTGGGCGCCGGGGCAAACGCAGGGCGGTTATTGAGCAGGTCACGCGCGCGGGTGCTGTAATAGTCGGTGGTGCTGATCGCCTGTGTCTGCTGCCAAGCTGCCTGGGCATCTTTAGCATCGCCGGCGGCCTGGTAAGCTTTTCCTACCCAGAAGAGCGCGCGCTCGCGGTCGCTGTCCTGCGTGGACAGTGTCCGTGTGCGTTGAAAATCTTCCAAGGCTTTGGGGTAGTTCTCCAGGCGATAGCGCGTGATGCCAGCCTGAAAAAAAGCTTCCAGACTATTGCTGTCCGACGGATACGTGCTCCCGATGGTTTCCCATAAAGCAGCAGCCTGGTCCAGTTTGTCGGCGCGTTCGTAGATGCGGGCCGCATCCATCAAGTAGGTCACTGCAAAAGGCGAACTTGGCACCTGCTTGGCAAAATCTTGCAGTTCTTGCGCGGCAGGGACGTATTGATTGAGATAGGTCCATTGTGCCGACGAACGATCGTCCCAGGCAGCGGCCCAGTAACGATTATCAGGATACCCCGTGATAAACGACGACCAGGTATCCACCGCCTGCTGGTACTCTCCCATCGCATAGAGCGTCTTGGCCTGGTAATAAACCGCCGTTCCGTCATTGGTGGGATTCTGCGCGATGAAACGCTCAAAGGCCGCCAATGCCACCCCATACTGACCGGCGAAGTAATCCACCAGGCCACGATTGAAATCGTCCACAGTCTGGTTGTCGTTGACCAGTGCAACCAGGGCCGAGTACGAATCATAAGCCAGCGGATAGTTGTTGACGGCATCGAGGAAACGACCATAAGCGTCCGTAGGACGGCTCAACGTCAATAAGGCCCGCCCAGAAAGCAGGTCCATTTGAGCCTTGACGTAATCATTCGTGGTTGCAGTGCTGATCTGGTCGTACATCTGTAAGGCAGTCGTCGGGTCGCCGCCGGCAGCATAGGTTTGGGCGATTTTGATCTTCAGACTGGTATCGGTCTGGTCGCTCGCCGTCCAGGCGGCCTGATAGGCTTGCAGCGCCGACGAATAATCCTGCAGGGCGGAGAACGCGTCACCGCGTTTTTCCTGGACGTAGTCGTCGAGGATACCCGGACGCAAGGTCAGATAATTCTGGTAGGCCCCGGCTGCCTCTTGATAACGCTGCAAGGCGAAATACGTTTCGCCCAGCAGAAAGTAGGCACCAGGAACCTGTGCCGAGGAGGAATATGTCTGAATCAAGGTGCGCAGCGGATCGAGGACAGCCGCGTAGTTATCAGCGACGAATTCGGTCTTACCCAAGCCCCATAGCGCTTCTGCCCGCAGGTTCGTATCGGTGCTGGTGGCAAGCACGGCCTGGTATTGCTGACGCGCCTGGACATAATCTCCGATAAACAGGGCATGATCTCCAGCCTGGATGCGCGCCGAGGGAATTGGCGTCGGCGAGGGCGGCAGCGTAGGAGAGGGCGAGGGGGTGGGTGTGTTCGTCGGTGTGGGAGACGGCCCCGGCGTGGGCGAGGGCGGAGGCGGCGTGGGGGCCGGCAAATTGCATCCGGCCAGGATGAGACTCAGGACGAGCGGGAAAATCCAGAGAGGTTTTATCCTGTGCATGGCGTCCTTATAATGCCTTTGGAGAGGCGTGTCAATGGCTTTGTCAAGGCCTATCTGCCCGCAAAATTCGCCGGCAACGCGTCTTGACGATTTCTGCCCGGCAGACTACAATTTCGTCTCCCAATTCAGAAAGCCTCCTGCGGGAGGCGCGTTTTTTTGTCGATGGTTCAACCATCGGCGTCGAGTTATTATGTGCGGCAATCCGGCCGCCATCTATTCCAAACAGGGCGAAGGTAACCTGTGCATCTGGCAGGTGAGAGGCGCCCGAGGAAGGTTCTCATGGAGAAAGTTGTTCTGAAAGCCGCCAAGCGCAGCCTGACCGGTAAACGCGTCAAGCAATTGCGCCAGGAGGGTCAACTCCCGGCGGTCATCTATGGTCATCATGTGGAGACGACTCCGATCGCACTGGACGCCCACGAGGCGAACCTGACCATCCCACATCTGACGTCCTCCAGCGTGGTCACCATCGATCTGGACGGGAAAGAAATCCCGGCGCTGGTGCGTGAACGTCAGAAAAATTACATTAAAGGCTACCTGATTCACGTGGATTTTCAGGCCGTTTCCCTGACCGAGAAGATCCGCGCAATGGTTTCGCTCCATCAGCACGGGCTTGCCCCTGCGGTCAAAGATTTTAGCGCTGCGTTGGTGACCAACATGGACTCGATCGAAGTCGAGGCGTTGCCACAGGACCTGCCTGAACGCCTGGAAATCGACCTGAGCGTGCTGGCCGAGATTGGAAGCGCCATCCACGTACGCGACCTGGCCCTGCCCGAAAGCGTGACCGTGTTAAGTGACCTGGACGAAATCATCGTCGTCGCGACCGCCACGAGGGAAGAGGTGGTTGAAGAGGCTGAAGAAGCGACTGCTGAAGGCGAAGAGCCCGAAGTCATCGAACGAGGACGGAAAGAAGAAGGCGAAGAGTCGGCATCAGAGTAAATTCCCGTATGTATGCAAAGGGCGCGCCGTCATGGCGCGCCCTTTTTGATTCCCATGAATTCCGCTGAAATTCAAATCAAACCCAGCATACGGATAAATTCCAGCGTCATGCGTGCGGTTGCCCCCCATAATAGCTCCCCGTCGAACGGGGAATAAGTGATGACCCCGCGCCCGGTCTCCTGCCGGACAAACTCCTGCCAGTTTCCATGATCGGCCAACCAGGCTAAGGGCATGGTAAAGACGCGCGCAACCTCCACGGTATGCACGGTGAAGACGTAGGGCCAGGGGAAAACACCAACCACCGGCGTGATGATAAAGTTGGTCACAGTGCGCATCTCGCCCAGGCGCCCTAACAGATGTACATTCCCGCGCCGCAGCCCGACTTCCTCTTCGGCTTCGCGCAAAGCCGTCTCCTCGGGAGAGCTATCTTCGGGATCGGTCGCACCTCCCGGAAACGAGACCTGCCCCTTATGCGTTTCCACCCGGTCGGTACGACGCGTATACAGAAGCTGCCAACCGTCCGTTGTTTTAGTGAGGGCAATCAACACCGCAGACGGGCGTGGTGCTCCTTTAAATTGTTCGAAAGGGGTTTCGTAGAATGAACGGCGTTCCGCAGCAGCCAGCCGTGCCAGAATCTCTTCCTCGCTCAAATCAAAATTCATACCAACACAAAAGGGGAAATAGCTACACAGCACGCACCGGACTACCGCAGAAGGGACATTCGACCGTATTATGGTCAACCCAATCCACCTCGTCAGAGCGGAGCGGGCCGCCGCAAGCCGGACAATGGGTGGGCAAAGAAACCCTCGCCGGGTCTGGACCTTGTTGTGTCGGCAGGTCTGCAATCGCAGGCATATTGGCGCTGATCAAGACGGCAATTTCTTGCGACTCTTTATCGAGCCCACGCGCCTTCAACTCTCGCACAGCGCGCTGTCCAAAACGATAGAATTGCTGGAAGCGTCCATCGGTTACAAGTATATTCAGGCCTTGCTTCAAATGAGATACACCCACTTTAACCTGGCCCATCAAAATACGGGCATGGCCAGCCTGGATGTAAAACAAAGGCGCACGCGGCCCTCCATGTTCTTCGGCACGGTGAGCCAGGTTTTCAAAGGCAACGGCTGCGGCAGGATAATTTCCGATTGCCATCAATTCATTTGCCCGCTGCAAAGCAGGGGGAACATTGGGGGCACCCCCCAGGCGCCCGGCCCGGAAAGGGCCAAATCCACGACGACGCATGTAGTTCTCCTTCTAAAAGAATAAGGGGTCTCCGAGAATCGCCGTGGAAGGAACCATCCGCAGGGACGTTCCTCCGCGTCCTTCCCTGTCCACGGCAATCCCAAAAGAACGGGATTTATTTTTAAATATACGCCGAACCCATCAGTCTGTGTTTGTCGATTCTGATAGGTTCATTCCAGCTTCGCTCAACAGGTCAGCCGCACGGGGATCCTGGCTGGGTTCGATGCGACGAGCGAAAATCAGATAACCCGTATGCGCCACCATACGGTCCGTAGGCCGCAGGCGAGCCGGCTCAGGCTTGTAGTAACGCAATAAAACTTCGCAAACTTCAACGAAGGCAAACCGATGACGCCGCAACGCGCCCAGCAATTTTTCGACCTGATTGACCGTTGGCAACAAACTACAGAAGAAACCACCCGGCTTGAGCGCTGCACGTGCCTGTTCGATGTAATCATACGGGTTGGGGACGTCGAGAAAGAAAGCGTCGGCGTCCGTTTCGTCCAAACCTTCGGCGATGTCACGTAGTTTGAAATCCACACGTTCGTTCAGGCCGAGACGCGTAAGATTCTTGATAGCAAGCTTCTGGGCGTCGGCGCGCTGTTCGTACGAATAGACGCGTCCGGCCGTACCGATAGAATAGGCCAACGCAATCGTCATCGACCCGGAGCCGGTTCCCGCTTCGATAACGCGCTGTCCCGGCCCGATTCCCATTGTGACCAAGATAAAACCGATGTCTTTGGGATACAAAATTTGGGTAGTACGCGGCAACTCGTTCAAGACGTCGCCCAGGGGCGGCTGCAGCAAAAAAAACGGACTGCCAAGATGGCTGAAAACCTGCGAGCCCCAAGGCAAGTCGATCAAATCGTCATGTTTGATGACTCCCCGATGCGACTGAAAATCCGCGCCGGGAGTCAGTGTGAAGATGAAGTGTTTGTGTCGCAGGCCAACCATTTCGATCAGGTCGCCCGCCTGGGCACGCGTTGTCGTCAGATTCCAAGGCATAAGTTTATCGTAGTCAAACGTCTCGTAGGAACGCAGTCAGCTCATAAATTCAACAGGAAATCGTTCACAAAAAGTGTCATTTTCTCTTTGGCCGAAGGTGCATCCAACAGGCTTCTGGCTGCCTACCTGCCAGTCAAACCCCCACAATCTTACCATGAAGCTCACAAATTCCCACTGGTAGGAAAACGGTTTATTGGGAATCTGCGGGATGAACCGTTTTTGCACAGTAATTCCAAATTTGAAAATAAAATTCCCGATAAAAAAGCCAAAACTTTAACGCCAAGTCGCAAAGCCGCAAAGATTCTTAAGAAATTTGCTCCGTTGTGAGGCTAATCGGCCTTTCCGTCGAT
>JBJKRF010000127.1:0-62268 GCA_046704785.1 Anaerolineales bacterium
TCTAATTTCAACCTGCATTTGACGATCAAAGCTCGTTTCTGTAGGAAAAAGCCATATATAGGGCTGTTTGAAACCAGTATGTTCATGAAATTTGTAAGGCTGATCTTGACTGAATGTGAACCGTGCCCTTTTTGACTATTTCTACAAGATTTTTATCACAGGTTGGTATGCAAAGGCATCCCGCCGCCGGGTTCCATGGCAAAGCGGCGCAGGGCAAAATTGGGGCCCTCGCTGGACGAGATGAGCACCTGCTTGATCGTCTTGACGCCTTGCGGCACATCCACCGCTTCCACATCCGCAGCATGTTTGACCGACATAACACGCTCCTTTTTGGGCTAATTTTACAGCGAATCGCCGCCTGCCGGGCTTTTCTCCCCCAGGCCCACCGTCCCAGCCCGCACGCGCCACAACGTCGAGGTTTCGACAAAAGCCGGCGCGAACAGATGGGCGTCGGTGGTGGTCAGCAGCGACTGCTCCGTCTCCGCCAGCACAGACATCAGGTCGGCTCGGCGCTCCTGGTCGAGTTCGGCCATCACCTCGTCCAGCAGGATGACCGGCCACTCGCCGGTCTTCTCCTTCATCCAGGACAGTTCCGCCAGTTTGAGCGCCAGCAAGGTGGTGCGCACCTGGCCACGCGAGCCATAACTGCCCAGATCGATACCGTTCGCCAGAAAGCGCATCTCGTCCCGGTGCGGACCGATCGTCGTCACCCCGCGGGCGACCTCCTCGGCATGGAGTTTTTTCAACGCCTCGGCAAACCCCCGTTTAATGGCCTCCAGTTCCAGGTTCGAGCGGTCGACGGCGGTATCCAGCCGCAAGGCGAACTGGCCGTCGGGGCGCGGCATGGGGTCGTAAGCGGGGTCATAAGCCAGGCGCAACACTTCTTTCCCGCGAGTCAACGCCAGGTGAGTCCGCGCTGCCAGGCGCTCCAACTCCTGAATGGACTGGATGCGCCACAAGATGAGTTGCGCGCCGGCTTCCACCAGGCTGGCGTCCCAGAAATCGAGCTGGCCGGCGTCGCCGCCTTTTTCGCCAAGCTGTTTGAGCAGCGCGTTGCGCTGCGTCAGCGCCTGGTGGTAACGGCTCAAAGCGGGCGCGTAACCGGGGATGACCTGCGCCAGCGCCAGGTTCAGGTAGCGGCGGCGCTCATCGGGGCCGCCTTCCACCACCAGCGACATCTGCGGGATGAAGAGCACAGCGTTGAACTGGCCGAGCGCCTCACTGAGACTGCGCTTGACGCCGTCGAGCAAAATCTCTTTGCGGGCGCGCTGCCCGAGTGCGCCCACCGCTTCGACGATGATGCGCACTTCCAGGCGGTGCGGCCTGCCTCCGCGCTGGTAGTCAGCCACGATGCGCGCCACGGCCAACGGTTCGCGCGTCGCCAGAAAGTTGACCAGTTGGCGGTCGGTATGGGTCTGGAAGGAAGTGAACGTTGCCAGAAAGTAGACCGCTTCGAGCAGGCTGGTCTTGCCCTGCGCGTTACTGCCTACCAGCAAAACAGCCCGCCGTGGAACGTCGAGATCCAGGCGGGCGAAGTTGCGAAAATTGGTCAGAGACAGGTGGGTTAAATACATCGGTTTCGGCAGGAAGAAGCAGGTCAGCGGGACTCAGCGGGACGAAACAAATGGAACCACGGAAAATCCTGGAAAACCCAGGAACCCGGTCGGCTCATACGTTCTCGGCGGCGGGTTCTTCCAACTTCCAGACCCGTGTGGCGTGGTCGGTAAAGAGCACACCGTTCAAGTGGTCGATCTCATGCTGGAAGATGCGCGCGGTCCAGTCTTTGACTTTGAGGGTAAGCGGCTGTCCGTGGCGGTTCTGGCCTTTGATGGTCACCGCCAGGCTGCGCTCCACCTCGCCGTTCAAGCCGGGGATGGAGAGGCAGCCTTCCACGCCCAGTTCGACGTCTTTCGACTGGCGCTTGATTTCGGGGTTGACGACGATGTACAGCTTCTTGGGCGCATCCTGATTGTCTTCTTTTTCCTCGTCCGCCTCGTTCTCGAAATACTCCACCACGATCACGCGCTCCGAGATGCCCACCTGCGGTGCAGCCAGGCCGACGCCCGGTGCATCGTGCAACGTCTCGACCATATCGTCGATCAGGGTTTGCAGCTTGTCGTCGAATTTGGTCACCGGGTGGGCCTTGCGACGCAACACCGGGTCGGGGATGGTTACAATTTGTCGAATTGCCATAACTCTTTACCTCTATTCATAAGGCCCTGATTTTACTCTGCATTCGGAGATTGGTCATCGGCCTGGCGCATCTCCTGAATCGTACGGTGGTACATGGCCAGCCATTCGGTCATCCGTTCACGCTCGGCAGCGCTTTCGGCCTGGTGCTTCTTCGCCAGGCGAGCCTGCTGCCGGCGGGTAATATCCTGCAACACACTGGGCGGGTCGGCCACGTTCTCGAAGTTGAACTGTGCACCCCCAACCATAATATAAACAGTTCCAAAATTCAAGACATTTCCCAAAATCCCTTCGCGTTTATACTCGGTGCTCAAGATATTTTCCAGGGGAGCCGCTTTGCGGTCCTCGGTGCCGAAGGGTTTGCGATTCACGTCGATGATCTGCTCGGTCGTCACCTGGTAGATGTCATTTTTCCAATCGACGTACTGGTATCCCAACCAGAGCAGGTCGACGCCCAGCACGACGCTTCCCAGCAGCAACAACCACAACGGCGGGAAGGCGGAAAACAGGAAAGACCAGGCGAACGGTCCCGCCACCAGTCCGACCAGCAGCAGCAATCCGAAGAAAGTATCGCGCGCCAGAACGAACCAATGCTTGTTGAACGTGATGATTTCTCCTTCCACCTTGCGCAGACGGAAGGCATTGGCAAGTAACTGTTCCCACAAAGACGGCCGCGCCTGCTTGGACGGTTTGGCCGTATGTTCTGGCGGCGGGGCTGGCTTGGCCTTGGGCTTGACACCGATCTTGGTACGGATGGCCTCTTTGATGCTTTCTTCCTCCGACTTGCGGGTATGCTCCTTCGAACGCAGCCAGTACTCTTCGATCATCGCACCGGCCTGCTTGGGATGCCGCACACGGTGCATGCGAATCTGCCCGGTAAAGGTGCGTACGACCACCGTCCCGTAGTCGAACATACGCCCGATCTGATCCGTCTCGGTGCTGACCGATAGGATGGTGCTCATCGGCGCTTCCTGGCGGCTATCGTACAGGCCGATCACTTTTTCCAACCAGATAACACGCTGGTTGGTGACGATGTAATAGTCATTGCCCCAGTCGATATACAGCCAGAGCATCCATAACAAATCGGCAACGATCCCGAATCCGCCCAGCACAGCCAGGGTAATACTGTTGAGCACGTAGGCCAATGCTAGCAGGATCAGGGTTACGATCAACCCGCCCACCGGAAAGATGAGTTGTTGGTATAGTAGCACCGGATGCCGGCGCGCCAGGAAATAAATGGATTCATTATGTGCCAGCCAGCGAAAACGCAAGCGGTTTGCCAGGTTGTGGCTGGCCATCATGATCTCGAAATTCTCACGCAATCCGGGCAACTTGTGTACCAGCGTGCGAAAGGTGTCGCGGTACAGGACCAGCACGGTCGTGCCCCCTTCGGCCCGCACAGACGCATTCCGGTTGCGCCGGCGGAGTAAGCCCTGTTCGCCGAAATAATCGCTCTGCACCAGGGAAGCGACTTTGATCTCCTGCTCTTTGACGTGGCGAATGATGTCCACCTTTCCCCTGAAAATGATGTACATCGCGTCAGCGGGATCGCCTTGCTCGAACATCATTTCGGCTTCGGGGAAAGTCTTCTCGTCAAGCGCCACGGCAACAGACTTGAGTTGCTCATCGTTCAGGCCACGGAAGAGCGACATCCTTTTCAGGAATTCGACACGAACAGGAATATCAGGCACGGTTTTATTCTAGCATGATTCGAATCGGTGCGAACGTCGATGTTTTCCAGGGCACTTTCCGCCTGCATCTCCCCAGCTACTCCCTTACTACGGGAAATCCCAAAGAACCGAACAATTTCGAGCGGTAGGGTATAATGCCGAAATAACCCTTTCGTCTAAAAATAGGAGAATACGCTCTATGGCTGATAACTTTGATGTGGTTGTAATTGGGGCGGGGCCTGCGGGCTACGTGGCGGCCATCCGGGCTTCGCAACTCGGGCAGAAGGTCGCCATCGTCGATAAACAGTGGTTGGGCGGTGTATGTCTGAACGTGGGGTGTATCCCCTCGAAGGCGTTGTTGAAGAACGCCGAAGTGGCTCATTTATTGAAGGAACGCGGCAAGGATTTCGGTTTCTCGTTCGACAACTTACAGCTCGATTTCCCGGCTGCGATCAAACGTTCGCGCCAGGTGTCCGACCGCCAGACCAAAGGGCTTGGTTTCCTGATGAAGAAGAACAACATCACCGTCTACATGGGCACGGTCAAATTCACGGCCAAAGACACCCTGGCGGTGACCGATCAAGACGGCAAGAGCACCGAACTGAAAGCCGCGAACATCATCGTTGCCACCGGCGCTACGGCGGCGGTACCCGGCGCCTGGAAAGTGGACGGGGAGAAAGTGGTCACGTACCTGGAGGCCATCCTGCAAGAAAAGCTGCCCAAGAGCGTGGTCGTCATCGGTTCGGGCGCCATCGGCGTGGAGTTTTCCACCGTCTGGAACGCTTACGGCGTGGACGTGACCATCGTCGAGATGCTGCCGCGCATCGTCCCGCTGGAGGATGAGGAAATCTCGTCTGAGTTGGAGAAGGCCTTCAAGCGGCGCAAGATCAAGGTTCTGGCGGGGCACAAAGTGGAGGCGGTGGAAACCACCGCGACGGGCGTCCGGGTCACGGTATCCGCCAACGGCGAGGCCAAAGTGCTCGAAGCGGAACAGGCTCTGGTGGCGATCGGCTTCCGTCCCAATTCCAAAGGCCTGGGGCTGGAGGAGGTCGGGGTCAAGATCAGCGAGCGTGGTTTCATCGAGATCGACGAGAGAATGGCGACCAATGTGCCGGGCATCTGGGCCATCGGCGACGTGACCGGCAAACTGATGCTGGCGCACGTCGGGTCGGCGATGGGCATCGTCTGCGCCGAGAACATCGCCGGGGCCGAGACGGTCACACTGGACTATGAGATGATGCCGCGCGCCACTTACTGCGCGCCTCAGGTGGCTTCGTTCGGGCTGACGGAGGCGCAAGCCAAAGAACGCGGCTACGAGATCAAGATCGGGCGGTTCCCCTTCATGCCGAACGGCAAGGCGCAGGGGCTGGCAGAGACGACCGGCTGGGTCAAAATCGTGGTGGACGCCAAGTATGGCGAGATTCTGGGCGCGCACATGATCGGCCCGGAAGTGACCGAGCTGCTGCCGGAACTGACCCTGGCGCACCTGATGGAGTTGACCCCCGCAGAGATCGCGCGCAACGTGCACGCCCACCCCACGCTTTCCGAAGTACTGATGGAAGCCGCGCACGGCGCCGAAGGAACGCCGATACACATTTAGAGAATTTCACAAAAGATGATTTTGGACCCGTAGCAGCGAGATGCGAACCGCCGCTACGGGTTTGTTTTTCTATTTTGCTATCGCTGCCTCCAAGGCTTTGGCTATTCCGGTTCTTTGGGATTTTCCACGGTAGGGAAGTAAATGTGAGGGGTCGGCTTCATCCCATAGATTCCCAATGAACTGTTATTCCATCCATTATTCCAAACGAAAAACCTTGTTTTTGTATCCCGCCTTCGTATAATAGAGGGCAGATAGCAGAATTTGGAATCGGTCCATTTCAGTTGGAGGAAAACATGTTCCAGACAAATTTATTGTGGCAGAACGACGACCGTTGGGCCAATGACCCGCTTGGCTATGGCCCCCAAACCATCAAGGAATGGGGCTGCCTGACCACTTCGCTGACCATGGTGGTCAACGGCTGCGGATATAACGAAACACCCGAAAGTCTCAGCAAAAAGATGGTCAACATTGGCGCCTTTAGCGGCGCAGCCATCAACGCCTATCGCATCGGCAACGCCTTCCCCGGCGTGGCCCTGGCGCGCCTGACGGACTGCGAAAGCACGCCTGCGCCCCTCTCCGACATCGACGGGGAACTGTCCAACGACAAGCCCGTGGTCGTGCGCGTCGACCAATCGCCCGCGCCCGGCATCCAGGATCATTGGGTGGTGCTGTACGCCAAAGACGGCAGCGACTACCTGATGTGGGACCCCTGGCACTACCAGGGCGACGCTCCCGGCAAAGCGCTGCGCCTGACCGACCGCTACAAGAACAGCGGATCGACGCCCGCCGAAGCCATCACCTCGGTGATCTTCTTTACCATCAGCGGCAAACCTGCCGCGGGAACCGCCGCACCGGCCCCCGCAGCGCAGACCTCCAGCCCGGCGCCGGCCCCCGCCGCAAAAGTCTCCGTCCCGGCGGACGCCGTCAAGCTGACGCCCACGGTCGATCAACTCGCCTTCCGCGCTGCATCCGACGTCACCGGGGCCCTGTTGGGACGCTTCCCGCTGGGCACCACCCTGCTCTCCCTGGAAAGCCGCAGCGACACGCTGGCCAAGGTCGGCCAGATGAACCAATGGCTGCACGCCCAAGCGCCAGACGGCACCCAGGGCTACACAGCCGCCTGGTATCTCTCCAGCCCCGACGCGCCCGCCGCCGCTGCGCCGTCTTCTTCCGCTTCGAGTTCCGGCTTCACCGTCAAAGTCACCGAGGACGCCCTGGCCTTCCGCTCCCAGCCTGTCATCGCCGACAATACGCTCATCAGCCGCTTCCCGCTGGGCACCCAGTTGACCGTCATCGGCCCGGATGGCGCTCAAAAGGTGGGCCAGATGAACCAATGGTTGCACGTCCAGGCAGCAGATGGCACTCAGGGCTACGTCGCCGCCTGGTACGTCAGTCGTTGAGCAATCCAAACGACCCGACCCAAACTCCGGAGCGGCAGCGCCCCGGAGTTTCTTTTTTGACGATCTCGCCAGAGATACCCAGCCGCAGGTATTATATAATCTACCCATAAGGAGTTCCCATGTCGACCTATCCCTTTATGCAAATCGACGCCTTCACCAACCGCCGCCTGGGCGGCAACCCGTGCGCGGTGGTTTTTGACTGTCCCAACCTGCCCGATGACACCCTGTTGGCCATCGCCAGGGAAATGAACCTGTCTGAGACGGCTTTCGTCTGGCGCATGGGCGATGGCCGCTTCCGTGCGCGCTATTTCACACCCGCCGGAGAAATCCCGTTGGCCGGGCATCCCACCATTTCGACGGTTTACGCGCTGGCCGAGGCCGGGCGGATCGTGCCAGACAGTTATCTCAAACTGCCCCTGGTGCTGCGCGACGGCCCCATCGATGTGGAAGTCTTCGCCAGGGCCGGGCAGGTGGAACGCATCGTCATGTCACAGCGCAAACCACAATTTCTGCGGACTTACGACCCGTCCGACGTGCTCCCCGCCTTTGGGCTGACACTCGCCGACCTGCGCAGCGACGTCCCCATCCAAACCGTCAGCACCGGCACCCCGCAGCTTTTTATCCCGTTAAAGAAACTGGACGCCCTGCGAAAGCTCCGCCTGGACTCATCCCGCTGCGAAGCGCTGCACGATTCAGGAGACTTCTTCAGCGTGCACCTGTTCTGCCTGGGCGGCGTCGAAACCGGCCACACGTTCGCCCGCCACTTTATCCTGCCGCCAGCCAACATCGAAGACCCCTACACCGGCTCGGCCACCGGCGGCATGGGCGCTTACCTGTGGCACTACGGCCTGATCGACACCCCGACCTTCGTTGCCGAGCAAGGCCATTGGATGAATCGTCCGGGGCAGGGCACGGTGGAAGTCGTCGGCCCACGAGACGACATCCAAACGGTCAAAGTAGGCGGCGGCGCGGTAGCGCTGCTCAAAGGACAACTGGCCCTTTGATATACGGAGTTAAATACATTGTGAATTTATAAACAAATGCTAATGCAAAGTTCCGAAAACTTACGTGTCGTTATTTCCAGAAGAGCTTTATAGTTTTACATATCAGTTCATATCCTCTCACAATTTGTGGCGCTTTCTCAATGCATATTCTTTGTCTGGGTATCAATCACATCACTGCACCGCTCACGCTGCGCGAAAAGCTGTCGTTCGACGAAGAGGCTTTACGCGCAGCGCTCACCCATCCGGCCTGTGAGCATGAGGCGGGACAAACGCCGGAGCTGGTTATTCTCTCCACCTGCAACCGCATCGAACTCTACGCCGTCTGCCAGGAAGCAGATTTCGATAAGCTGGAGAATTTCCTGTCGGCTGCGCGTAGTGTATCGATAGACAGCCTGCACACGCACCTGTACCGCTTCGAAGGCGCACAGGCCGTGCACCACCTGTTACAGGTGGCCGCCGGGCTGGACTCGCTCGTGTTGGGCGAGCCACAGATTCTTGGGCAGGTGACCCACGCCCTGGAACTGGCACACAAGCAGGGCACTGCCGGTCCGCTGCTCGACCGCCTCTTCCGCACCGCTATCCACGCCGGAAAACGCGCCCACAACGAGACCGCCATCGGGCGTAACCCGGCCTCGGTCTCGTCATTGGCGGCCAGCCTGTGCGAACACGCCCACCCACATCTGAAGATGGCTCGCGTGGTGGTGTTGGGCGCCGGTGAAATGGCGGAATTGGCCGTCGAGGCGCTGCGCAAGCGCGGGGTGGAAAAGATTCGGGTCATCAACCGCACGCCGGAACGCGCCCGCAGCTTGGCCGAACGCTGGGGAGCAGAAACGTCCACTTTCGAGTCCCTGCCCGAAGCCTTATGTGAGGCCGACATTCTGATCGCCTCGACGGGTGCTCCGCGCACCTTGATCCACACCGGGATGGTGGCAGCCGCCATGCGCACACGTCCCCGGCGTCCGTTGGTGCTGGTGGATATCGCCGTGCCGCGCGACGTTGACCCGGCTGTTGCCGACCTGCCACGCGTGCGTCTGTTCGACATCGACAGCCTGAACGCCCGCCTCGAGCAGTCGCTGGCCACACGCGCCGCCGAAGTGCCGCGCGTGCAGGCCATCCTGGCCGAAGAACAGGCCGGTTTTATGGACTTCATGACATCGCTCAACGTGCTGCCGCTCATCTCGGATTTACACCAGCAAGCCGAGTCGATTCGCCAGATGGAGTTGGCAAAAACCCTGCGCCGCTTACCCGACCTGACCGATGCCGAGCGCACCCGCATCGACGCGCTGACGCAAGCCCTGGTCAAGAAACTGCTCGAGTCGCCCACCCGGCACTTACGCAACGAGGCCACTTCGCCGCGCGCCGCCGAATATGCCACGTTCGCCCGCACCTTGTTCGGGTTGGAACAGCAACTCGATCAGCAAGATGAAAGTGCGCCTCCCATTTCTGCGGCAGCAGATTGAACGATGACGATGAACACCCCAACACTGACTTTCATCACCCGCCCTTCTGCCCTGGCCCGCTGGCAAACTCGCTGGGTCATCGAGGCTTTGCAAAAAGCCCATCCCGGCCTGGAATGCGAGGAGAAAGTCATCGCCACGCGCGGCGACAAAATCCTTGACAAACCCCTACCTGAAATCGGCGGCAAAGGACTGTTCACGCAGGAGCTCGAAAGCGAACTGCTGTCCGGCGCGAGCCACTGTGCGGTACATTCGCTGAAAGACCTGCCCGTGGAACCCGCCGCCGGTTTGTGCATCGGCTGTATTCCCGTCCGCAGCGAAGTGCGCGACGCCCTGATCTCGGCCAAAGGCTACAGCCTTTCCACGCTGCCCGTCGGCGCACGTGTCGGCACGTCCAGCCTGCGACGCGCGGCCCAACTACTGGCAGCCCGCCCCGATAGCACGACGGTCTCCCTGCGCGGCAACGTGGATACCCGCCTGCGCAAGGCCCTGGAAGGCCAATACGACGCCATCGTTCTGGCCGGCGCCGGCCTGCTTCGTCTGGGTTTGGACGAACATGTGACGGAATGGCTGCCGCTTGATGTAATGTTACCTGCGCCCGGGCAAGGCGCACTCGCCGTTCAGTGCCGCGCCGACGATCAAACCACCCTTCACCTGCTGGCCGCGCTGGACGACGAATCCACGCGAAAAGCGGTCACTGCCGAACGTGCCTTCCTGCAAGGCCTGGGCGGCGGCTGCGCCACCCCCGTGGCGGCCTTCGGCCAATGCGCAACGGACAGTGGGCAGCAGTCCGTATCGTTGGCCGGGCTGGTAGCCTCGCTAGACGGGAAACAGTTGATCAAGGTCACCGGCAAAGGGATCGACCCTTCACAACTTGGGAACGAACTTGCCCAAAGCGCCATTCAACAGGGCGCTCATCAAATCCTTCAATTGGCAACTGTTCATTGACCACTGCCTCACTGATTACTGATTCACTGAGCACTGCCTCACTGAGCACTGCTCCACCGACCCTCTCATGAAAGTTCTGATCACTCGTCCCCGCACCCGTTCCCAAGCCTTCGCCGAAAGCCTGAAAGCCGCCGGTTTCGCACCGATCTTCTTTCCGGTCATCGAAATACGCCCGATTACGGATAATCCTCCGCTCGACCAGGCCTTGAAAAACCTGGATCGATACAGTTGGGTGGTCTTTACCTCGGTGAACGGCGTGGAGGCCTTTTTTAACAAATTGTCCTCTTCCTACCGGAGAGGGCTGGGTGAGGGAGTGAAAGTGGCTGCCATCGGGCCAAAAACGGCCGAGGCCTTATGTGCTCGCGGGGTGAATCCCGACTTCATCCCGAATGAATACGTGGCCGAGGCCATCCTGCCTGGGCTGGGCAACCTGCGCGGACGTTGGGTGCTGCTCCCACGCGCCGAAATCGCCCGCAAAGCCTTACCCGAAGCCATCCAGGCAGCGGGCGGCGTGGCACACGAAATTTCCGTTTACAAGACGCTCCCTGCCGAACCCGACGCCGACGGCCTGGCTGCGCTGAAATCCGGCGTAGACTTCCTGACGTTTACCAGCCCATCGACGGTCTGCAATTTCGTCGAAATCGTCCAACAACAGGGCCTCGACCCGTTCCATTTGCCCGGCGCCCCGAAGATTGCCTGCATCGGCCCGATCACAGCAACCGCAGCCCGGGAACAGGGCTTCGAGGTTGCCGTCGTTGCCCAAGAATACACCACGGAGGGCTTGATCCGGGCCATTTCAGGACAACCTGTTTAGTCGTCATGAATGGCTACACTACCAAGCATGAAAATGTACTATAACGAGCAGCGACCGGCGGGCACACAGGTCGTTTTCTCAATGGTGCATGGAGCTCGAAATTTGGGCTACGATACTTCACCCATGCAACCGTTTGCTCCTTTACCTGCTGCTGCCTGATATTTCTATTTTCAAGTTAGTTTTTACTCGTGAGGAGCCATGCTCGAAGAAACCCTGATTAATCGTCCATCCGTCCGTCCACGACGCCTGCGCGCCACGCCCGGACTGCGCGCCATGGTGCGCGAGACGGAACTCAACGTGCGCGATTTCATTTATCCCTTGTTTGTGCGACACGGTGCGGGGCGCACCGAAATCCCGTCGATGCCGGGCATCTTCCAGTTGTCGGTGGACGAAGCGGTGCGCGAAGCGGAATCAGCCATCCGCCTGGGAATCCCGTCGGTGATCCTGTTCGGCATTCCGGCGGGGAAAGACCCGGTGGGGTTGGAAAATTTTGCCCCCGACGGCATCGTCCAACAGGCCATCCGCGCCATCAAAAAGGAAATCCCGGAACTGGTCGTGATAACGGATGTATGCCTGTGCGAATATACCGATCACGGCCATTGCGGCTTGCTGAATACCGGCGAACACGCGCACGCGGCCCTGCCGGAAGGCTACGTGCTCAACGACGAGACACTGAGCGTGTTGGGGAAGGTGGCGCTCTCGCACGCCGAGTGCGGCGCGGATATGGTCGCGCCAAGCGGCATGATGGACGGCATGGTCGCCGCCATCCGGGCGGCGCTGGACGATCATGGCTTCGAGAACACTCCCATTTTGTCGTACGCAGTCAAATATGCCTCCGGGTTTTACGGCCCCTTCCGCGAGGCCGCCGAGGGCGCGCCCAAATTTGGCGACCGCAAGAGTCACCAGATGGACCCTGCCAACGTGCGCGAGGCGCTCAAAGAAGCCGCGTTGGATGTGGACGAGGGCGCAGACCTGTTGATGGTCAAACCGGCGCTGGCCTACCTGGACGTCATCCGTGCGGTACGCGAGGCCATCCCCGAACTGCCGTTGGCTGCCTATAACGTCAGTGGCGAGTATGCCATGATCAAAGCCGCTGCCGCCAATGGCTGGCTCGACGAAGCCAAGGTAACGCTTGAGACATTGACCAGTATCAAGCGCGCCGGGGCCGATCTGATCCTGACGTACCACGCCCTGGATGCCGCACGCTGGCTTAAAAGTTAGCTACAGAGACCGTCCTTTGTTTTGCGGCCCTGCGAAAGATTCTGGAGATTAAAATGACCCTTGCTCCCAACCTGACCGAACGCGCCGCCTCTGAGCGTGCCTTACACAACAAACACATGTCACACGCCAATTTTGACCTGGCACCCTTCACCATCGCCTGGGAAGTGACGCGCGCCTGCGCTTATGCCTGTGTGCATTGCCGGGCAGATGCGCAACACACCCGTGATCCGCGCGAACTGACGACAGAGGAATCCAGGGCCTTGATCGACCGCCTGGCGAAGTTCAGTTCGCCGATCCTGGTCTTTACCGGCGGCGACCCCATGATGCGTAAGGACCTGGCTGAACTGATCGCCTATGCCACGCAGAAAGGTCTGCGCTGTTCTCTGACTCCCACGGCCACCGCGCTGCCCACCAGGGAACGGCTCGAAAAGGTGCGGGACGCCGGCATCCGTCGCATCGCGCTCTCGCTGGACGCGCCCCGCCCCGAAATCCACGACGAGTTTCGCCAGGTGCCCGGCTCCTGGCAGCGCACCATGGACATCCTGCACCGCGCCCAGGACGTGGGGTTGAGCGTGCAGGTCAACACTACCGTTGCCAGGCACAACGTCGACATCCTGCCAGAAATGGTGCCCTTCATCCAGGAAGTGAACGCCGTGCAGTGGTCGGTCTTCTTCCTGGTGCCCACCGGGCGTGCGCTGGTCGAGAAGATGATCAGCCCCGAAGAACACGAGAAAGTCTTCAACTGGCTCTACGAACTTTCGCAAACGGCGCCCTTCGACATCAAAGCCACCGCCGCGCCCATGTACCGTCGTGTGACCATCGAACGCAAACGCGCCGAGCAGGGTGCGGATAAGGCCATCACATTCCAGGGTGCAGGCTTCCAATACGCCGACGGTCTCGACCGCCCAACCCGTGGTGTCAACGACGGCAACGGCTTCCTGTTCATTTCGCATATTGGCGAAATCCAACCTTCGGGGTTTCTACCTCTTACGGTGGGCAACGTCCGCACAGACGATGTGATCGACGTGTACCGCAACGCCCAGGTCTTCAAAGATTTGCGCAGCCCGGAAAAATATCGCGGCAAGTGCGGCGTCTGCGAATACCGTGACCTATGCGGCGGCCAGCGCGGACGCGCCTACAGTATCACCGGCGACTACCTGGAGAGCGACCCGGCCTGCGCCTATCTTCCAAAAACAATCGAATCCCAGAGATAAGAGATTATGCCCGAACAAACACCTCGAACGCTCAACCATTTTTCGCTGATTGCTTTTAGCAAGGCTTACTGGCAACTCGATTCCAAAGATAAGAACACCTTCCATCAGGATTGGCTGTCTGCCTTGCGCTCCACGGCCCAAACGGTGGACATCTACCAGAACACCGACAGTCAGGCCGACTTGTTGGTCTGGTGTGCACTGACCGCAGACGATCCTGCTGACGCCGCCACCTTTTTCGAAAAACTGACGAAAGCAACCGTCCCGTACCGTCACCTGGTACAACCCGTCAGCTCACTGTGGGGCTTTACACGCCCCTCGCAATACACCAAAACACGTTCCACACAAGAAATCGATCCCTTTGCCGAGACGCGCAAGCGTTACCTGGTTATGTATCCCTTCACCAAGACTCCCGAATGGTATTTGATGAGCCGCGAGGCGCGCCAGGGCATGATGAATGAACACATTCGCATCGGCAAACAATACGAAGAGATCAAGCAACTCTTGTTGTATTCTTTCGGGCTGCAAGAGCAGGAATTTATCGTCGTCTACGAAACGGACGATCTGCCGCGCTTCTCCGACCTGGTCAATGAACTCCGCGATACCGAAGCCCGTCGTTATACGCTGCAAGATACTCCCGTATACACCGCCGTCTATCACCCAGCCGAGGAAACGTTGGCGCTATGGAAATGAAAGACCGCTTCCTGCGCGCTTGCCGTCGCGAACCGGTGGACGCCACGCCTGTCTGGTTCATGCGCCAGGCCGGGCGCTACATGGCCGAATATCGCGCCATCCGTGAAAAACACTCGCTGCTGGAAATCTGTCAGCAGCCCGAATTGGCCGTCGAAGTGACCTTGCAGCCCGTCCGGGCGCTGGGCGTCGACGCAGCCATCCTGTTCGCAGACATCCTGCTGCCGGCTATTCCACTTGGGGTGGGTCTCGAATTCGCCAAAGGAGAAGGCCCGCTGTTACAACACCCCATCCGCAGCATGGACGATGTGCGCCGCTTACGCCCGGTGGAGCCGGAATCCGACCTCGGTTACGTGCTGGATGCCATCCGCCTGCTGCGAGGCGAACTGGGCGCTACGCCGCTGATCGGGTTTTGCGGCGCGCCTTTTACGCTGGTCTCGTACCTGGTCGAGGGCGGTTCGTCTCGTGATTTTCTCAAGACCAAGACGATGATGTATACCGCGCCGGATACCTGGCACGCGCTGATGGAGAAAATCTCTGCGGTTTTGTCCAACTATCTCGTGGCACAGATTCGCGCCGGGGCGCAGGCCGTTCAAGTCTTCGACTCGTGGGTCGGCGCGCTCAGCCCGCAGGATTACGTCGAATTCGTCCAGCCGTATGCGCGCCGGGTGCTGCAAGCGGCCCAGGCGGAAGGGGTGCCGGTTATCCATTTCGGAACCGGCACCGCGACTCTTTTATCGGCAATGAAGGCGGCGGGGGGAACGGTGTTGGGCCTCGACTGGCGGGTTCCGCTCGAAACGGGCTGGACGCTGCCCGGGCCGGCTGTCGGCATCCAAGGGAATCTCGATCCGGCAGCTTTATTCGCTCCCCTGCCGGAACTCACCAAGCGCGTACAGGCCATCCTGCGTGCGGCGCAGGGCCGCCCCGGACATATTTTCAACCTGGGGCACGGCATTTTGCAAAACACGCCGGTTGATAGCGTAAAGGCCGTGGTGGAACGGGTGCATGAGTATTCCGCAAGGTTTTCCTTGTCCGACGAGAAAGATGCCAGGAGCGATGCAGAACGGGTGGGGGCGTGAACCTTATCGGCGTCGTTGCAGCGCTTGCCACCTTTTTAAGCGTCTGGTTTGGGCACGTAGCCGTGCGCCGCGTCGAGTTCGTCTCACCGACGATCTGGCTGCCAACGACAGCCTTTGCAACCTTGGGGACTCTTTGTGAAATCATTTCGTTGCGCACCGGCGATTGGCTACTGAGCGCTGCGTTGGGCATTCTCGGCGTGACATTGCTCTTCGACGCGCTCGAATTCACCCGCCAGCAGCGTCGCATCCGCAAGGGACATGCGCCTGCCAACCCGAACAATCCGCGTCACGCCCGCATTCTGGCGGCGTATCCCGCTGCAACGCCCCTCGATCTGCTCAAACGCGACCCGCTCGGACGCATCGTCAGCCCGGCAGAAGCTGTCGAATTGATCGAACGCCATTAACCTTTCTCTACGCCCATGAACTTCTTCGGTCTCTTTCTCGGCATCGCCACCTTGCTCATCATCGGCCTCGGCTTCGTGTGGGTCATCCGCGGTGAGCGTTACTTCGGCGTGCTCTGGTGGCCTTACGTGATGGGGCTGGGCCTCCTGCTGGTTGTTCTTTCGGTGTTTCTCGTCAATAACTGGGCTTCGGCCTTGTTGGGCATCTTGGGCGCCTCACTGGTTTGGGGCTCGACCGAGTTCAAAGAACAAGCCGTTCGGACCGAGATTGGTTGGTATCCTTTTAACGAGAACAAAATCCTACCCCCTTTTTCAAAGAATATCGAGAAATGGAAAGCGCCTCATCTATGATTGGTGTTCTTGTGATGGCCTACGGTGGCCCAAATTCAATTGACGAAGTCGAACCTTACCTGTTGGACGTGCGCGGCTATCGCCCCACTGCCCCGGAAATCATCACCGATGTCCGCGAGCGCTACCGCAAGATCGGCGGACGTTCGCCCATTCGTGAACAAACCCAGATGCAGGCCAATGCCCTCCAGGCGGCCTTGGACGCTTCCGGCGCAGGCTTCAAAATCTTTTTAGGCATGCGCCACTGGCATCCTTACATCAAGGATACGCTGGCGGAAATGCAAATGCAGGGGATCGAACATGCCGTGGGGTTGGCAATGGCCCCACACTATTCACGTTTAAGCATCGGCGCCTATTTCAAAAAAATCGAACAGGCCGAATCGCCCATTCAAGTCGCTCCTATCGAAGACTGGCATCTGCTCCCCGGTTACCTGGATGGGTTGGCCTCCCATGTGGCGGCTGCATTGCAACGCTTCCCTGAAAACGTGCGCGCCCAGGTGCCGGTACTCTTCACTGCGCACAGCCTGCCGGAAAAAATCCTGGAATGGAACGATCCCTATCCCAACCAACTTCATGAGACCGTAGAGGCCCTTATGCAACGCCTTGGCGATCAACCCCACGATTTCGCCTTCCAGTCGGCGGCTATTTCCTCCGATCCCTGGCTCGGTCCCGACGCAGGGAAAAAGATAGAGCAGTTCGCCGCCGAGGGGCAGCGAAACATCCTGCTCTGCCCCATCGGATTCGTTTGCGAACATGTCGAGATTTTATACGACATCGATATCGTCTACCAGAAACTGGCGACCTCGCTGGGGGTCCGCCTCGAACGGATCGAGATGCTCAACGACGCCCCTGAAATGATCTCCGGTCTGGCTGCACTGGTACGCCAGACCGCCCGCGAGTCGAACTGGATCACATAATGCGTATGCTCATCATTGGAGGCGGCATTTCCGGCCTCTCCGCCGCCTATTACACTCAGAAGAAAACGTCCGACGCCAATATCACCCTGTTCGAAGCCGGTTCGCGCTGGGGCGGCAAAATCACTACCGACCGCGTCAGCACGGATGAAGGTCTCTTCGTCGTCGAAGGCGGCCCGGATACTTTCCTGGCGACCAAACCGTACGCCACGCAACTCTGCCAGGAATTGGGTCTCGCGGAACGCCTGCACGGCACCAATCCTGCCCGGCGAAACACCTACGTCTTACACGAAGGTCGCCTGCTGCCCCTGCCAGACGGTCTGGCGATGATGATCCCTTCCGACATTGCCTCCATGTTGCGTTCCGGCCTGCTTCATTGGCCCGCCAAACTGCGCATGGGCCTCGACTTCCTGCTGCCGGCTCGATCCGTCGATGGCGACGAGTCGCTCGGCGCGTTCGTCTCGCGCCGCCTGGGCCGGGCCGCCTACGAAAACCTGATCGAGCCGCTCATGTCCGGCATCTACGCCGGAGACGGCGACCAACTCAGCCTGAAATCCACCTTTCCCTATCTGCGTGACCTTGAACTCAAGTACGGTTCGTTGGCCCGCGGTGCACTCGAAATGCGCAAACAGGCCAGCGCGAGACAGGCCTCCCTTCAGGGCTCGCGTTCCGCCTTTTTGACCCCCACCACCGGCTTGGCCGAGATCGTCGAGACATTGGTGGCCCACCTCGAACACAAAGGCGTCGATTTGCGCCTGAACACACCGGTTGCAGGCATCACACATCAGGGCGCGCTTTATCAGGTGGAATTGAAAACGGGTGCCACGCTGGAGGCGGATTCTGTCATCCTGGCTACGCCGGCGCCTGTCAGCGGGGCGTTGCTCGCAGCGCTCGACCCGTCGCTGGCTTCCGTTTTAGAATCCATCCCCTACGCCTCGACCGCCACCGTCTCGCTGGCCTACCGGCGATCCGACCTGCCCCACGCGCTGGACGGCTACGGTTACGTCATTCCGCGCCGTGAAGGACGGCGCGCCCTGGCCTGCACCTGGACTTCGACCAAATTTCTGCACCGCGCACCGGAAGACTATGCACTCATCCGTGTGTTTGTGGGACGCGCCGGGCAGGAGCATGAGATTCCCCATGATGAATCTGTTTTGCTGGAACTGGCCCGCGAAGAACTCCGCCTGACCTTGGGTATCCGGGCTGAACCGATCTTCTCGCGTGTCTTCGTCTGGGAAAACGCCATGCCCCAATACAATCTGGGGCATCCCGAAAAGCTGGCCCGCATTGACGCTGCCCTGGCAAAACATCCCGGCCTGGCGTTGGCAGGCAATGGATACCGTGGCATCGGCATCCCCGATTGCATTCATTCAGGTGAACTGGCTGTGGAAAAGGTTTTTGAGCAGGAAATAGACGCGGAAACACAACTCTCTTTGGAGCATTAATGAACATCCAGAAATCCGTGGGGCTCTTTCGCGAAGCCCAGACTTTGATCCCTGGCGGCGTGGATTCGCCGGTGCGCGCCTTCCGCGCGGTAGGCGGCCAACCGCTCTTCATCGAACGCGGAGAGGGGGCCTACCTCTACGACGTGGACGGCAACCGCTACATCGACTACGTCCTCTCGTGGGGGCCGCTCCTCCTGGGGCACGCCCATCCCGGCGTCGTCCAGGCCCTGAGCAAAGCCCTGGCAAACGGCACGTCCTACGGCGCGCCCAGTCCGCTGGAGAATCAACTCGCCAAAGGTGTGATGGCGTTGATGCCCAACATCGAGATGTTGCGCTTCGTCAACTCCGGCACCGAGGCCACCATGTCGGCGCTGCGACTGGCGCGCGCTTATGCCCGGCGCGATAAGATCATCAAATTCGAAGGCTGCTACCATGGTCATGCGGATTTCCTGCTGGTGCAGGCCGGTTCAGGCGTGGCGACGCTGGGACTGCCCGACTCGCCCGGTGTGCCAACAGCAACCGTCGCGGATACGCTGGTGGCGCGCTACAACGACCTCGAGACGGTCGAGGCCCTTTTCCGCCAGTTTCCCGACCAGGTGGCGGCGGTCATCGTCGAGCCGGTGGCCGGGAATATGGGCGTGGTGCCGCCCCTCGACGGATTCCTGCAAGGGCTGCGGAAGGTGACACAACGCGAAGGCGCGCTGCTGATCTTCGACGAAGTCATGACCGGTTTCCGTGTCCATCCCGGCGGGGCGCAGACGCGCTACAACGTCAAACCCGATCTGACCACGCTCGGCAAGGTCATTGGCGGCGGACTGCCTGTCGGCGCGTACGGCGGCCAGCGCGAGATCATGCAGCAGGTGGCGCCCGCCGGACCAATGTACCAGGCCGGGACGCTCTCCGGCAATCCGCTGGCGATGACGGCTGGCCTCGTCACGCTGGAGACTCTCAAAGCGCCGGGAACCTGGGAGCAGCTGGAGAACGCCGCCGCGAGGTTGGAAACGGGAATCGCAGCAGCGGCGAAAAAAGCCGGTGTGCCGGTACAACAGACGCGGGTGGGAACGATGTTTTCGACCTTTTTTAGCGAGACTACGCCGCGCGATTGGACTTCCGTCAAAACGGCGGACACGTCCCGCTTTGGGAGATTCTTCCAGAAGATGCTTGAGAACGCTGTCTACCTGGCGCCCTCGCAGTTCGAGGCAGGCTTTATTTCCACGGCGCATGACGAGCGTGTGGTAGCGGCCACATTGGAGGCTGCTGAAAAAGCGTTTGCAGCATTGTAGGGGCTTGACTCCCAGACGATCTCGCTGCGGCGTGCGCGGGTCGGTTATGGATGGATGCGGCGCGAAGGCGTCAGTGCATGTATTGGTGGGTCACATAAAAACAGAGACGCTGTCCGGCGTCTCTGTTTTTAAATTCTGTAAATGCCTGTCGTGAGGGCAATTCATTTCTGGCGGGGTTGAAGAGAAAAGGTCTCCTGGCTACCGAATAGTTTCTCCAGCTTTTCAGCTTCCAGCGCCATGACTTTACTGTTGGCGAAATAATCGAAATCGAAACCGGTCGGGTCGCCGGCCTTCTTGCCGGGAATCGGCATCAGGCGGGCGATGAGCGGTTTGCTCAAGCGCAAGGCCATGGCGCACACGTCCAACAACAACGCCGAAACCTGCTCTACGCTCACGTCACCGGGCAAGGGAAGCGTGTCTAAACCGGTGCCGCATACCGCCGAATACATCAAAAGGTCCTTGATCGTCAAAGAGCCACCGGCGGCGCGTCCGGCCAGCGTCGCATCTTCCAGCACGGGAATCATCAGCCCGTTGAAACCCACGCGCGGGAAATCCGCCCGGTCGAGGGCCTCGGTCAAGATGGCCGCTGCCGCCAGACTACCGTGCATTCCAACCTGCGGAACGCCCAAACATTCCATGGCAGTTCCCAGTGAGCGCGCCTCGGCAGGAAAGGGAGCCAGCGAAAAGTCGATCCCGCCAAAGCGAATGGAAAACTGAAATTTGAGCGGTTCCGCCGCAGCCGATAGTTTGCGACCGTGCTCTTCGAGCGCCGCGATGAGCGCTTTACGTCCGGCCTCGACTGAATCAGCACTGGAGAAAGCCTCTACCGCCAGGTCTGCGCCTTCGATGGCAAGCGCGAAGGTTGGCTGATCTGCATCGTAGTAAGCCGCCGGCAGGAAAGGTCCGCCCGGCGGCACATTGGCAAGCGCCCCAAAACGCAAGTTGGCAAACCCATCGGCAGAAATGCTGGCATTACGCACAATCACCTCAGCGCAAGCGCGCACCGCCGGCAACGAAATCCCCGCCTCGGCAGAAGCCATCACCCCGGAGAAGAAAATATCCTTCGAGGCTGTGAGCGCATCTGGGACCATTTCGTAACTTTCCGGGACGTCCGGCAAGGCCGGCCCCATCGAGGCGTAATCGATCCCGGCAGCTTTCATGGCATTGCTCAGTCGTTGCGCAAAACGCGGCGTCAGGCCGATCGCGTCCGCACCGAGCAAGCGCGTAAACGAAACGCAAGCCAGGCGCGTCGACTGCACCTTGTAGCCGGCTGCTTCAAAAGCCGCTTTCGCCGTAGATAAAAACGAACCGGCTGCCTGCACTTTGGCTTCGTTCAGCGGCCAGCCGGGATTGAAAAAGTAGGTGATTGATCGAATTTCCATAAGAAAAAGGCCTCTGGTGCCGCAACCACTTTAAGTCGCAGGGGAAAACGGCGCATTTCAGCCGTTCCTTACCCTACATTTTATGAAGTTACGGTACTGACTCATTATACACGTGAACTTCGCTGGCGTACCACTTCAAACATCAAAATCGATCCGGCCACACTGGCATTCAGCGACTCCATGTCGCCGGGCATCGGAATGCGCAGCAGCGTGGCGGCCAGGGCACGGGCCGGTGCGCTGGCCCCCGCAGCTTCGCCTCCTACGATCAAAGTCAAAGGGGATTTAAAATCTGCAGCCCAGGGCGTGATCTGCCCCGCAGCGTCCGCCAGATAAACGGACGTACCGCCTACCCGTTCGCGGATGGCGTCCCACCCGAAGCTGCGCACCGCCAAACGGAAGTGGGCCCCCATCCCGGCGCGCACTACTTTCGGGCTGAAAGCGTCCACCGTTTCAGGCGGCACGAACACCGCCTGGACGCCCGACGCAGCCGCGCTCCGCAGCAAGGTCCCCAGGTTACCGGGGTCACGGATTTGGTCGGGGATGAGCAAAAACGTCGGGATGTCCGGAATCGGCAACTCGGCCCACTCCAGCACCGCCAGAATCCCCTGCGAATGTTCGGTCTCACTCGCCTCGGCCAGCAAGCGGTCGGTCACCGGCTCCACTTGCACGTTTTTCGCTTGCAGCGCCTCGACCAGCGCCCGCCCCCGTTCACTCAGACTTTCGCCATACAACGCAAAGCGAAAAGGCCACGCCGCTGCCAGTGCATCTTCCAACAAGCGCACGCCCTCCGCCAGGAAAGCGCCCGCTTCACGGCGTTCCTTTGGGCGTCCCTGCAACGCGCGCACGAGTTTGAGTCTGGCGTTCTGGCTGGAAGTAATCATGGTCGGTCGGAAAATCTTCCGTCAGCGCTGGCGTTGATCCCAGACGCGTAAAAAAGCCTCGACGGTAGGCGCGTCAAACAGCGTCAGGCGCACACGCTTGAGGCTCGACGAAGGTTGCTGCTCGAAATAAGCCTCGACGGTGTCAAATAGAATGCGTGCGGCGCGCTCCTTGGGAAAGCCGAAGATGCCGGTCGAAATCGCCGGGAACGCAATCGACTCCAGGGAAAGCTCCTCCGCGCGGCGCAACGCCCCATCGACGGCTGCCGCCAGTTTATTATCTTCGTCGCCTTCGCCCCACACCGGCCCGACGGCATGAATCACGTACCGGCAGGGCATCTGGCCGCCGCCGGTCACCGCCGGTTCCGCGTGACTGACGGGCCCGTGAGCCCGCACCCATGCGTCGCTCTCCCGCTGAATGGCAGGGCCGCCGCGACGGGAAATCGCCCAGGCTACGCCGCCGCCGTGCTGCAAACGACTGTTGGCCGCATTGACAATGGCATCCACGGCCTGGGCGGTAATATCGCCCTGCACAACCTGGAACTGTCCTCCGCCGGGCAGTTGCTTTTCGCGCAAAATGGAATCCATCTTCCTATTGTAATCAGGAAGACAGAAAGACACAAATTTTAAGACTCCTGCCATGTTCCTGTACTGGACGCTCCTGCGGTTTTCGTCTATAGTTGCTCCAACTTCTTATCGCTGCCCGGAGGAACCATGCCAGCCCCCAAACGTGACATTTACCTGCTTTCGCCCAAGGAACTCAGCCCGGAGACGATTGCCGTGGCATTCGCCAAGACCAGCCGCTCGCCCGAGTCGTTCCGCGAAATCGCTGCCGGACTGACGGATGAGAAATCGGCCAAATTCCACGAGAAATGGGTGGTAGGTTACGGACACGCCTCGGTAGCCGAACACGCCGTGTTGCACATTGCCATCGAAAACGCCTCGCGCATCGCCATGGAAGCCATCGAATCCAACCGCTTGGGCTCCTACACCGAAAAGTCCACGCGCTACCAGAAATGGGACGCCGAGGCCTTCCACGTTCCCACCGAACTGGAGGGACATCCCCTGCGACAGGAATTCGTGCGCGTCTGCCAGTTGCTGTTCGAGACTTACGCCGCCGCGCTGGAACCCGTTCGTGCGGTGGTGCAGCAGGACACGCCGCAACGCGAGGGCGAGAGCGAGTCCGCCTGGGATCGTCGCATCCGTTCGCAGTACGTGGACGTCTGCCGCTTCCTGCTGCCGGCGGCTTCCCTGGCTAACGTGGGCATGACTGCCAACGGACGCGTGTTGGAAAACGCCATCCGCAAGTGGCGCTCCGCGCCGCTGGCCGAAGTGCGCGCGATCGGCGAAAGCGTCAAGGCCGTGGCGCAGGCCGAAATCCCCACGTTGGTGAAGTACGCCGAACCGGTGGAATACCTGATCGAGACGCCGCGCGAGATGGATGATTTTATCAAGCGCGAGATGGGCCCTGGTGAGCCGGGGAACAGAAATAAGGAAGCCTGGTGCCAATTGGTGGATTATGACCGGGACGGCGAGACACAGGTGCTGGCCTCGGCGTTGTACCGCTTCGGGAGCATGAGCTACAGCGAGGCGTTGGGCGCGGTCCGTTCCCACCCGCAGCCTGGATCCCTGGCCGATGCGCTGCTCAAACGCCTGGGCCGCCACGACGTCCCCCTGCGCGAGTTGGAACACACCTCCTACACGTTCGACCTGGTCATGGATCAGGGCGCATACGCCGAGTTCAAACGTCACCGCATGATGACTCAAACGCCGCAGTTGTTGACGGCAACGTTGGGCTACGCCGTGCCGCGTCGCGTGGCCGAGGCCGGGCTGGAAGATACCTATTGCCGGGCGCTGAATGAAGCCGGCGCACTATGGCAAAAGTTGGCAGATTGGAATCCGCACGTGGCGCAGTACGTGGTGCCGAACGGCTATAACCGGCGCGTGCTGGCTACTTTCAATCTGCGCGAGGCCTACGCCTTTTGCCAATTGCGTTCGGCACCGAACGCGCACTTCTCCATCCGTAAGATCGCCGAACGCATCGCCGAAGAGATCGGGTGTGTGCATCCGTTACTGGCAAAATACATGCCCTTGCCAGAAGAAACCTGGCAGCAGGTGGAAATGGGCTATTTTGCAGGACAACAGAACGAAAAGGCCTGAGCATTTCTCAGGCCTTGAGATTTCCAGGAGTCTATTTACATTTTAGCGTTGGGATTGTTATCGAGCAACTCATCGATCTTTTGCATAACTTCGGGGGTCAACTTTTCGGCCACATCGGCCGCTTTCATATTCTCACGCACCTGCTCTACACGACTCGCGCCGGTGATAACGGCGCTGACGTTGGGATTCTTCAAACACCAGGCAATCGATAACTGGGCCTGTGTACAGCCCAGGTCGTCGGCAACCGGCTTCAAGCGTTTGACCTTTGCGATGGCTTCCTGATCCGTGAAACGTCCGCGCAGCCATTCATAGCCCTGGAGCGCGCCCCGGCTGCCCGCAGGAATACCGTCGTTATATTTTCCGGTCAACAAGCCGGAAGCCAGCGGCGACCAAATCGTCGAGCCGTAGCCATAATCGTCGAACAGGCGCGCGTATTCCTTCTCGAAGCGTTCCCGCACCAACATGTTGTACTGCGGTTGTTCCATCACCGGCTTGTGCAAGTGATGGCGCTCGGCAATTTCGATAGCGGCCATGATCTCCGCTGCCGACCATTCGGAGGTTCCCCAGTACAGCGCTTTTCCCCATTCGATGATATTGTGCATGGCCCAGACGGTTTCTTCGATGGGTGTGGACGGGTCGGCGCGGTGACAAAAGATCAGGTCGACGTAATCGAGGCGCAGCCGCTGAAGTGAACCGTTAATCCCTTCGATCAGGCGTTTGCGACTCAAGTTGTTGCGTTCGGTTGGCGCATCATACAGGCCCCAATAGAACTTCGTGGAAACGATGATACTCGAGCGACGCCATCCCGTCCGCTTGAGGACGTTGCCCATGACGCTCTCTGCCTTGCCGCCGGCGTATGACTCGGCGTTATCGAAATAATTGACGCCGGAATCGTAAGCCGCCCGCATCGACGTCTCGAACGCCTTTTCATCCACCTGCTCCCCGGCAGTGACCCACGAGCCGAATGACAGTTCGCTGACCTTGAGTCCGGAACGGCCCAGGTGACGATAGTTCATCTTTGTTCCTCCTATGGCTAAAATGGTTGGAAAATCAGGCAGGATCGGCCCCAGGAGGCGTCTGCTCCTGGAACTCTTCGACGTGATAGATGGCAACTTCCAGATGTTTTTGACGCCACAAGTCTGACGCAGCGCCCATCTTATAGCACAACTGGCTCAAAAATTGAGCTTTATCGGGGATGTTTGCCCATACTTGGGGCAGGAACGTTGCGCGACGGATACCGTCTGTGAGGATGACGCCATCTACGCCAGGATTAAGTTTGGCAAGCAGGTCGTGGCTGTTCACATAGTCCAACGGTTGGGGCGAGGTAAGCCGCGAAATTTCGATTTCGATTTTGGGTAACTCGTCGGGTTTAACGGTTGGGAAACGGTAGTCTTGTAAAGCGGCAGCAACCGCATGGTCACGAACATCCTCTGCCAGGGATTGGTATGGTTGCAAAGCGCCGATACAACCGCGAAGCTGGCCTTTCATCGTCAGCGTGATAAACGTCGCTCCATTGGCGCGCAGAGTCGGGGTGAGTTCGGCGTCGTCCAACGCTGGAAGCGCTTCGCCGCGCACACCGGCCTCCAGGGCCTCCCGCGCCAGGCGCAGCAATGTCTGTTTTTCCCGTTCAGTTAACTTGTCGGTCATAGGCCCTCCCAAATGCACAAGGCCATCAAAAATTCCGAAAGCCCGGTGATAAGAACAACAACTCTCTCGCTATGGGGATAATCTCGAAGAACCGAAAGGTGGTCAAACCAGTTTATGGTAGCCGCGATTGAAGTAGAGCAGGGGCGCTCCGGCTTGGTTGCTTTTGGCCGCCAATACTTCTCCGATATAGAGTGTGTGCGTACCCGACGCAAACGTAGCGATGACACGACAATCGAAATGCGCGACGCCTTCCTTGAGCAGCGGCGTACCGGTGACCAGGGTAAACGTCTCCAGCCCGGCCAGACGATCGCCATCGTCAGGGATACGGCCTGCGAAGCGGTCGGAAATATCCTGTTGTCCAACGCCCAACAGCGTCACGCCAAAATGACGGGAACTACGCACCAGGGCATGGGTGCGCGTGTCCTGGGCAAGGGAAATCAGCACTTGTGGCGGCGTCAACGAAACGGATGTAAACGAACTGACCGTCATGCCGTGAGTTACGCCATCGAAGCTGGCTGTAACGACTGCAACACCGGTTGTCCATAGACGCATTGCCTGACGAAGCTGATCGGGATCAACCGGGGAGGCAGGTTGGTCGGGATATTTGTGTTCTTCCATGTGCGACATAGACCACCAATAAATGAATTTTGGGGCTCTCTGGAAAGTAGCAGGAGGATGCGCCTCCCTTACTGTAGGAAACCCAAAGAACCAATTTTGAGCATTCAAGACACATCCTGATTGATGGGAATGCGCTCGAAAAACCAAGGACCTTCCTTCATCATACTTCCCGGATAAGGGTACGTCAAGGAAAATTCCTGGGCCTCGAAAAATTCGCTTTGCCGCATCAATTTCTGGAGTCTCGAAATTGCTTGTATTTAAACAATCTTTTAAGGTACTATAGTACTCAAACCGTATGGACAATCCTTCCAGGTCAACCTATTCGCGGACAGATCAGCCCATAGAGCGAAATGAGAAGCGGAAGTCTCCGCATATTCTACAAACCACGCTGCTCGTTGCAATCGTCGTTGCCACCTTGTTCACCGCCTGGACGCCCACCGGTCTCCTTTCGGGCAATTTACAGGACCAGCTCTCCACGCTCCTGACCGCGCAGCCTAATCAGGCCGGCGCCCTGCTGCCGGGTGAAACACCGCGCCCACAGATACGTATCGGGATCGTCTCCGGCCACTGGGGACACGACTCAGGCGCCGTCTGCCAAAACGGCACCACCGAACAACAGGTCAATCTCAAAATCGCCACCCTCGTCCAGCAAAAGTTGACCGCTCTCGGCTATCAGACGGACCTGCTTCAGGAGTTCGATTCGCGCCTGCAGGGTTATCGAGCGGCGCTGTTGTTGTCCATCCACAACGACTCGTGTGACTACATCAACGACCAGGCCACCGGTTTCAAGGTCGCCTCGGCGCTGAGTTCGGGCGACAGTCACCTGGCAAACCGCCTGACCGCCTGCCTGCGGGATCGCTACCAGCGCACCACCGGCCTTCCCTGGCACGATAGCGTCACGAACGACATGACCTATTACCACGCGTTCAACGAAATCGACCCCAACACCCCGGCAGCCATCATCGAAACCGGCTTTCTCAACCTGGACTACAAAATCCTGACCCAGCACACCGACCTAGTTGCCACCGGCGTTGTGAATGGAATTCTTTGCTTTATTCGTAACGAGAACATCGCGCCGACGCCAGCGCCTTAACCATAACGCCTATGACACCCAACCAACTTGCAGCCCTGCGAGCAATCGATCAGGCGCAACAAGCACTCAAGCAAAAAGACAAACAGACGGCCCGGCAATACGCCGTCCAGGCCGCCCAGCTTGCGCCGGAACTGGAAGAAGTCTGGCTGATGATGGCCGCACTGGCCAGCCCACGCGCCAGCATTGCCTACATCGAAAAAGCGCTGCAGATCAACCCCAACAGTGAACGCGCCCGCAAGGGAATGCACTGGGCCATCGGACGCCTGCGCAAGGAGCCACCGCTGCAACGCCCGGCAGCCAAAGCGCCCACACACGTCAAACCGTCCGTCGTCCGGCCCCACTTTTCGTACCTGGCCATGCTCGTGACCATCGTCTGCCTGGTGGCGGTCTGGGCCGTCTGGCAGGGCGTCACACCGGCACAAGCCTTCATTAACAGTTCCATCTTCACCGGCCCGGATCACGGCCCCGCCTGGGCGCTGGCCGACGTGCCCAAGCCGACCTACACGCTGACTCCCTCGCCGACCTTCACACCGACGCCCACCGATACGCCCACGCCGACCTTCACCCCCACCGCCACCTTTACCCTGACGCCCACCGATACGCTCACCTTCACCCCCTCGCCGACCGCCACAGAGACGCTCGTCCCACCCGATACGCCCACGCCGCTGCCCACCGACATGCAGCAGCAAGCGGATGCATCCACACAGGCCGCACCCTCCCCGGTAGTGGCAGACAACGGCGCAGGCGGCACGCGCTGGGTCGACGTCGACCTGACGCACCAAATGGTCTACGCCTACGAGGGCAACACCATCGTCAACTCCTTCCTCGTCTCCACCGGCACCTGGCAATATCCCACCGTCACCGGCCAATACCACATTTACGTCAAACTGCGCTACACCGACATGTCCGGCCCCGGCTACTATCTGCCCAACGTGCCCTACACCATGTACTTCTACGAAGGCTATGCCCTGCACGGCACCTACTGGCACCACAACTTCGGCACGCCCATGAGCCACGGATGCGTCAACCTGTCCATTCCCGACTCGGAATGGCTATATAACTTCGCTTCCGTCGGCACGCTGGTCAACATCCATTATTGAGCGGGGAATCAATGACACAGCGACCACGCCTCTCGCGCAGAGATTTTCTCAAACTGGGCGGTAGCGCCCTGGGTGGCTTCGCGCTCTCTACCCTTGGCCTGCCTTCCGTTAAAGCAGCCACCTCCCAACCTTTTTTGGGGCGCGTCGCCTATTACAGGGCCACGGTCTACGACGTTGCCTCCACGCAGGGTAAAAAGGTCAAAACCTATCAGATGAACGACCTCCTGACGTTCAGCGAAAAAGTGAACGGGTTGGACGCCTCCGCCTACAACCCGACCTGGTACCGACTCCCCGACGAGGGTTACGTCTACTCCGGCAGCATCCAACCCGTCGAAAATATCCTCAACACGCCGGTGGCCGACATCCCCGCCGACACCGGACTGCTGGCCGAGTTGACCGTGCCTTTCAGCGACGCGCGCTGGCATGCCACCCTCCACTCTCCGCGCGGCTATCGTCTCTATTACAGCACCACCTATTGGGTGCAGGCTCTGGTGGCAGGTTCAGACGACAACCTCTGGTACCGCGTCTACGACGACCTGATGAAGATCACTTTTTACGTGCGCGCCGAGCACCTGCGCATTGTGCCGCCCGAAGAACTGACGCCAATTTCGCCGGACGTGGCCAACGAGAACAAGATACTGCTGGTCAGCCTGCCGGAGCAGCGCCTGGCCGCCTACGAGAACCGTCACATGGTGTTTTTTACGAAGGTCTCCAGCGGGGTGGGCAAGGGACCTCGCAGTTGGGCCAGCACGCCCACGGGCGAATTCCGCACCTTCTTCAAACGCCCCGCCGGTCACATGGTCGGTGGTGACGGCCAGACCAGTTATTACGACCTGCCCGGCGTGCCCTGGACTTCGTACATCAACAACAGCGGCGTCTCGTTTCACGGCACCTACTGGCACAACGACTACGGCGCGCCGCACAGTCACGGCTGCGTCAACCTGACGCCACAGGACGCCAAATGGATTTACCGCTGGACGAGGCCCACCGTGCCGCCCGGCGAACGCCAGGTTTACAAACCCGGCCAGGGCACTGGCGTCTACATCCTGGATACGCCGATATTTTCGTAAGGAGCGAGGCCCTTGGGGTACAATCAATTTTGCGGTTGGGCTGACTTCATGCAAAGTCATAAAACAAAATAAAAGGATAAGCAAGAATGAATGCGGCAGAATTGTGTTTTTCGCCGAAGCAATCTCGCCTAATCTGCAAATCAATTGCTCAAATAGATCGCTGGATTGCTTCGTCGCCTGGGAAGCAGCTCCTCGCAATGACAACATAATTATTTTTGGATCGATTCTCAGCAAGCCAACAACTAACACTCACCACCAGGAGAGAGAAAAGTGCACTTCGCATTTCAAGGTCTACGAATCACAACCATCCCCCAAAACGGGCGGCAGGCCGCCTCATGACACGCCTAGCGCTCTTTAGCGGGCTGGTCTTCGACGAAAACGACCGACTGGTCGAATCGACCTACGTGGGCGAGGAACCCTTCTACGTGATCGACGACGGCGGCTTCCGCCGGCACATCCCCTCCGAGCAGATCGACCGCCAGGTGCTGAACGAAATGAAGGGCCTCATCAGCGGCAACGAAGATTTCTTGAGCGAGCAGGCCGCCAAAATGCTCAATTCGGACGATCCCTTCAGCCGGGCCATGATCGAGAACCAGTTGAAAAACATCGACCAGCAGTTCGACGCGCTCTTCCAGGTTGGCATCCCGGAAGAAATGCGCGCCTACCTGGGCATGGCCGGATTCAAAGTGGTGGTCGATTATCATGGCGAGGTATTGAGCGTGCAGCAGGCGGGCGCCAGCAGCGGGGACGACGAGGGCGAGTAAACGTCCGGCAACATTTTCTCAGGAGTTTCTTATGCGTACACGAACGATAGCGATGATGATGGGTCTACTTGGGATTACGGTGGCTTGCCTCGCCTCGCCGGGGAGCCGGCTGTCGCAAAGCGACCAGGTTGCCACGAGCGTGGCCGCCACGTTACAGTCGGTGAGCGCGCTCACGCCAACCGTCGCAGCCACCCAGGCTGCGCAGCATGCCACCGGCGTGCTGCCGCATCCGTTGTATTACGAGACGAAAGACAGCCACGGCCATCAACAAGTCTTTCGCCTGGACACCGACGGGCACACCGTAACCCAACTGACCTCCGAATCTGCCGACGTGGACGACTACGACGTTTCCCCCATCGACGGCAGCCTGGCCTACGTCTCCAACAACCAACTGCTGCAGGCCAAACCCGACGGCAGCGGGCGCACCGTCCTGTTCGATGGCGGCCCCATGTCCGTCAACCCGAACGGCGGCGACCCGGCCTTTGCCCAGCAGCGCGTCAGCAATCCGCGTTGGTCGCCAGACGGCGGCACCCTCGCTTTTGGGCACGACGGCCTGAACTTCTATGAACTCGCCAGCGGCAAGATGACCAACGTCCTGACCAACCAGGTGGAGACCAACGGCGGCGTAACCACCCTCAAGGAAGGCTACAGCCCGGCCCTCTATTCTCCCGACGGCTCGAAACTGCTGCTCAACCTGCTTTACTACGAAGGAAGCTCATACGCCATTTACGACATCGCCAGCAAAACGCTCACGCCCCTGAAACAACCTGATGGCGGCATGATCTGCTGCGCGCCCATCTGGAGCGCGGACGGCAGCACGATCTACACGGCCAACGACCTCCTCGGCTACTTCGACCCCGGCCTGTGGCGTTTCAGCGCCGCCGATGGCAGCGGCACGACGTTGCTCTCCGGCACCGCCGCCGACGGCAGCAACAACTTCGCCGAGGCCCCCTTCCCGCTGCCAGACGGCACCCTGCAATTTTTCTTCGCCAACCAAAACGGCATGTCGGGCGCGCATGTACCGGAGAAACTCGTCCATAGCGGGCCAGACGGCGTCGCCAACCGCACTCCGCTGCGCCTCGACGTGTTCGAAATCAACGGCGCGCTGTGGAAACCCGACGGCAGCGCCGTGGTGATTCTGCAAGCGCCCGACGACAAAACCTGGACAAGCGGCGCGGCGATACTCGTCCCCGCCAGCGGCGCACCCGTCACCCCGCTCGTCCCCGATGCCACCAACCTGCGTTGGGGCCCGTGAACGTCCGGGGCCTATGCCAAGATCAAATTGTCGATCAGGCGCGTCTTGCCAACGAAAGCCGCCAGCGACAGCAACGCCGGGCCTTGAACGCGCTGCAACTCATCCAGGCTTTCAGCGTCGGCGCAGGAAACATATTGAAGCCGGGCCAGCGTCTCGGCGGCGACCGTATCCGTGACGATTTTGCGCAGCACATCGGCGTCGCGTTCGCCCGCCCCATAGGCCTTGCTCGCCGCTAAAAGAGCGCGATACAACACCGTAGCCGCTTTCCGCTGCGCCGGGTCGAGATAACTGTTGCGGCTCGACATCGCCAGGCCGTCCGGCTCGCGCACCGTCGGGCAAATGACAATGTCGATGGGATAGCTCAAGTCGCGCGTCATCCGGCGGATCACCGCCACCTGCTGCGCGTCTTTCTGACCGAAATAAGCCCGCGTGGGCTGCACCGCGTTGAATAACTTGCTCACCACCGTCGTCACCCCGCGAAAATGCCCGGGGCGGCGCGCGCCCTCCAGGGGTTGGGTCAGCTTTTCCACCTCGACCCAGGTCTGGTAATCGGGGGGATACATTCCCTCGGGCGTGGGCGTCCAAACCAGGTCGACGCCAGCCGCTTCCAACGCCGACAGGTCTCTTTCCAGGTTGCGCGGGTAACTGGATAAATCCTCGTTGGGGCCAAATTGCGTCGGATTGACAAAGAGGCTCACCACCACACTCCGGCACTCTTCGCGCGCGCGGCGGGTCAGAGAAAGATGCCCCTCATGCAAATAGCCCATCGTCGGCACCAGGCCCAGCGGCTCTGGCAAGGTTTTACGGGCAACCCAAAGCTCATTCAAACTGCTGACAAGGATCATTCCGTCCTCCAAATTTATTCCTAATTTCCCGAATCATTGATCAGTGCACAAACGACCGAGCCGTTTTTACCAATCGGCCCTCTTTTGGAGCCGCCGTGACCGGTCGCGCTTCTATGGGCGACGGGCCCTTTCTCAAGATAAAGGAACCCAACGATGCGCCTACCTTTTATCGTTCTCCTTGGAGCCATGCTGCTCCTGGCCTGCAACCCGGCCACAACGACACCGACGATTTCGCCTCCGACCGAAATCACCGATACGCCCGTTCCCACGCGGCCCACTTCGTTTTATGTGGATGGTGCGAACGGCTCCGATTCGAATCCGGGCACCCAGACCCAGCCCTGGCAGACCATCCAGAAAGCTGCCGATTCGGCCCTCCCCGGTGACACGGTTACGGTGCTGGCCGGCACGTACAATGAACGGGTCCAAGTGACAACATCCGGGTTATCCGGAGCGCCGATCACTTATCAGGCGCAGGGCACCGTCACGATGCAAGGCTTCACCGTCCAAGCAGACGATATCACCATCAAGGGTTTCGACATCACCGACACGCCGGACGACGACCAGGACGGAATCGGGATTTTTGTGCAAGGCAGCTATTGCGATCTCGAGGACAATTATATCTATTACGCCACCCGTGGGGGTATTCTTCTATTTGCCGAGCCGGGAGATGACGCTCGCACCAGTCATTGCACGGTGCGCAACAACCGCCTGTACCGCGACTCGCAAAACGGCATCGACGTGCGAGGTATGGACAATCTGGTGGAGGGAAACGAAATCTGGAAGACGATCCAGTACCATCCCAATTGGGCCAACCCGCCCAGTTGGGTCGACGCCGACGGAATCCGGTTCTTCGGGTCGGGGCATATCTTCCGGAAAAACTATATCCATGACATCGATTACAGCGACCCGCTGAACGTCAATCCGCACATCGACTGCTTCCAAACCTTTGCCGACGCGCACCATGAAGCCGCCAGCGACATCGTGATCGAACAGAACCGCTGCGAAAACGACACGTTGGCCCACTCCACCGACGAAGGGGGCGTGGGGTTGACCATCCAGGATGGCGCCGGAGATATTATCATCCGAAACAATATCGTCGATGCGTTCGTGAATATCTATCTGGCGAACAGCAGCGGCGTTTCCATCCTCAACAATACCCTGGTGGGAAATACGGAACAAAACCTGGATTTCAACCCGGTTGGCATCGGCGTCAGCAAATCGACGGAGACGGTCATCGAAAACAATATCTTTTATAACCAGCCGGGGAATATCATCTACGTCAACGGGAACAAACCCCACAGCGGGCAAAATATGATCTATCGAGACGACGGCCACCCGATCTACACAACAGACACCTACAACCCCGCCCACGATTTATTGGGAATCGATCCGTTGTTTGTCAACCCGCAGGCAGGAGACTATCATCTGCAAGCCGGTTCTCCCGCCATCGACGCCGGTTCCGATCTGCGCGGCCTGGTGCCCGATGACTTCGAGGGTACCTCCCGTCCCCAGGGCGCGGGATACGATATCGGAGCCTATGAGTACACCCCCCTAATACCGCAACTTCCTTAAGTTTGCTTTCTGGATTTCTTCTCCGAAAAACAGGCCTTGCGCGCTCCACTTTCATAAAGTTGCGGCACGAACGGACTCGTGTAAAGCGGTTCAATCGCTGATTTCGAGTTCTCCGCTTTTCAGTGAAACTGTTGCAAGGCCACCTTGGGCTTTCCAATGATGCGCGTCGTCGGCATTGCGCCTGCGCCACCAGTTGGCGACCTCGTGAGGCAAAGCTTGCCAGTAGCCGTCCCGTTGCTTCATACGCAGCAGAAACTCCCGGTACACGTCCCAGGTGTTTTTTGTCTTCAAATAATCTGGGTGTGAATTGACCAGGGCCATGCCATGATACTTTTCGAGGAAGTCGACTTTCTCCAACCAGATTCGTGGAGATGTCTCGCCGAGCACCGAGGTCAGGGTATAGTCCTGCACCAGTGTATAGGGCAATTCCACGAAGCGCCCAATGAAGAAGGGCCAGATGCTCATCGCGCCACCGGGAATCGGCTCAAACGGGTCGGTATCGAAGAAAGAAAGATCATAGTCGATCTCCAGCGCCTGCATCCATTCTGGATGACGGTGCGTCAGCGGCGCTCGAAAACCAACCATCTTGTATTCTTTTAAGTGCGCATTTATTTTTGCCGCCCTTTTTGCAAAGCCTGCCCGGGTGCTGAAGAGTTTCCCGTCGTGCTTGAGGCCGTGACAACCCACCTCGAAACCGCGCTCTCGTAAATTCTGGATCAACCCAATGTCCAGGGAATAACGTTCAGGCACGAAATTGAACGAAGAGCGAAAGCCCAGGCCCTCTTCCAGATCGGCAACTTCACGGACAAAAGCCTGTCCCTCGGCGGTTTCGACATCATGGGTCAAGACGAATGCGAACCGGCAGCCATCCGGCCAAAAACGCCGACAAGTCTTCGCAGATCTCCCGTCGGCGGCCAGGATCTGGCGCATCAGTTCCCATTGAAACGTTGCATAGCGGGAATCGACCGGCCAGTGGTCCGCTCCTGCGCTGGTGAAGGGATCGTTGTAATGTCGCCGCAGGAAACGCGTCAGGGGGCGCGGCAGGATTGGCTTCAAAACGTAGTACAAACGTTTGGATAGACTCAGCCTCCAATGGTCCGGCCCGAAGCGAGCCTCCCCCAAGGTCGAAGCCAGCAATTCATCTACTTCGGTTACGTTCGCCAAGTCCAGAAGCGGAAGCGCTTTGGGAAGGGCTTCCCGCCAGTCGACCTCAGCGACTGGCGGGTCACAAGACCAAAAACGTTCCGGTGTGTTTTGGCTCCACAGGTTGGACATTTTTATTCCTTGTTTTCAGATAAAGTCTGGCTGTACGTCTGAGATGACGCTCAAGAGCTTTCCGGAGGAGGTGAGGGAAATTTCGTTAATACACCGCAATGTGATCTGCAGGCGTGAGTCAAAAGGAGCTTGTAATTCCCTGCGCAAACAATCCAACCAGGGCTGATCGACTTCTTGCCTGAGAACCAGACGCACTTCGATGCGGTCCAGGTCGGGTTGGTAAATTTGATAGCGGGTGATCTCAGGCTTGACCTGGAATGTGTATTCGAAAAAGGAACCATCCGTATATTGGCCGTCGGACGTGACGATAAAGCTGCTCGTCCGCCCTACGACTTCGCGCAAAATCGGCAAACCGCGTCCGCACGAACAGGGATGGGTTTCATAGATGCCCATGTCGAAGATTCGATAGCGGATCAGCGGCATCCCATATTGGTGCAGTGACGTCAGAACAAGCTCCCCAATCTGCCCCGGCTCGACCGGCCGTCCGTTCGCTACAGCTTCCAAATGGCACCCTTCGGTGACGTGCAGTCCGCCCGCCTCGCATTCGAACGCGAGCGGGCCCAGTTCACGGCTGCCATAGGCATCGATCACTCTGCACTGGAAGACCTCTTCCAATAGCTGCCGCTGCGAGGGTGTCACTTTTTCAGAAGTGACCTCGATCAACTTCGGACGAATTCCGCCGATTCCGTTTTCCCGAAGGTGACGGGCGAACAGCGAAAGGGCCGAAGGGTAGGCCAGAATCATACTCGGCTGCCAGCGAACCAGCAGTTCGGCGAAAGCTTGCATTCTGGCTTTGGTCAGGCAGATGGGATTCAGGTATCGTTGCTGGGTGATCCTGACCTTCAAGCGCTCTTTCCACCCCTGGTTTTCGAGGTCTTTGATGCGTGTACCGGCAATCCAGGCTATTTTCTCGCCTTCGCTGACGCCGTGCCAGCCATGACCGCGCATTTCGAGCGCCGGCAGCCAGTGCCAGTACGACTGATCGATAAAGCAACGTAAGGGCATGCCGGTGGAACCACCTGTTTCTATTACTTGCAATCGATTGCGGGGAAAATTCGAGGCGATCAATCGATCGGCATTGTTCACCACGTCTTCCTTGGTCAAAAGGGGCAAAGCCTCGAAATCCTGCATTGTTTTTATATCTTCAGGATGAATATCCAGGCTTTGATAGAGATCGTGATAATAGGGCACCTGCTCATAGGCATGCTTCACCAATTGCTGGAGCCTGGCAAGCTGTCTCGACACCAACTCCTCCTCGGGTAGCCACTGCGATTGCTCTAACTCGTTCAACAACCGACGCGTTTCAAAGCCACCAGGATAGAAAAGCCGTATCGTGCGATAGATAAGTGGATACATCCCTGCCTCCAGGCTACATAAAATTTCTTGAATTCAAAAAAATCGACGGGCGACGCTATAGCCCGCGGTGCTAATGTGCAACAGAAGCGGCGCATGGACGAAAGTGTATCTCCCGAAACAGACCAGTTCGCCCCCGAACTTTGCCTTAAAATCACGCACGCCATATTCCTGTTTCGGCTTACCGGCCCCCCCGAAGTCATACGAACGATAGCCTTTTTCGGCGCCCCATTGCAAAATATGCCACATGAGTAGCTCGTTTGGAACGTAGCTGGTATAAGCGCGGTCCATGCCCCCGTACCAACCATACACGCCATCTTTATAGAGTAATTCTATAGACGTGGCAGCAAAAGCATTGTCGACACGCGCACACGTAAAGCGGATCATGTTTTTGGGAAGGAGAACGTCGAAAGCCGACTCGAACAACGAACAATCAGCCAGGGGAACCTGGGCATTCTGATATGTCTTGCGCAATAATTCATAACAATCACGCACCTGTTTGCGTTCTTTCACCTCTTCGATGATCACCTCACCCCGATTGAGCCCCCGACGAATATTCTTACGCGTTCGGGGCCCAATGGACAGAAATATCTCCTCGGGGCTACGATCAAGGTTGATCAAATAATTCAGGTGCTCTTCGTAAACGAATCCTTGACCGCAAAGGATCGACGAGACAGTTGTCATATCCCACAGGTTTCGTAGTTCGGTGAAAAGAGGTGAACCGTCCGTTCCTTGCACATAGGATTTCAACAATACCGTCAGCGCCTTCAGTCCTTCCTCACCGGGCTCCCAAAGGGCACTCCCATAGACAATGGCACGCGTCGTCAAAGAACGGAACAGGCCTTCCCGCAAGGTAATCTGCACGGGCAATAAAAGCGCCAGGGTGCAGCCATTGTGACCAACAGCGGCCCACAAGCTAGGATGGTGTCCTTTCGTATTGGCATAAACTTCGAACATTTCCGGCGTATGAAAAATATTGCTGTTTGGATTGCTAGCGATGAAGCGCCGCCACTCGGCCTCTGGAAGAGAACGAACAACGCTGACTTCACTCATGTTAGAGGATCCTCCGGTAAAGTTGATACCCAATGCTGCTTAATCGCAATCGCAAGGGGGAATGAATGTACGTGTTCCGCCCATAATTGACCAACTGCCCGCCGAATTTTGCCTTGAAGTCGCGGGGGCCATAGGATTGGTCCGGACGCCCCGCCCCGCCGAAATCGAAATGGCGGTAGCTGTTTCGGGCACCCCACTGAAGAATATTCCACACGAGATAGTCATTGGAATACGTGCTACGGAACCTTGGGTCGTAGCCGCTGAACCAGCTAAAGATGACCTTTTTATAGGGGAGTTCCAGCGAAGCCGCTACGTGGCGGTTGTCTACGCGCGCCAAAAACATCTTCGCCATCCCTTTCGGCACCAACACCTCTCGAACGGCTTCGAACAGGGAAATATCTGCCAGGGGAACCCTGGCTCGTTTAAAAGTGTTTTGCAACAAGGCATAATATTCAGGGATTAGCGCAGCATCCTGGATTTCCTCGGCGACAACGCCGGCGCGGATGGAGCGGTTGATTGCCTTCCGACCGCTCTTGCTGATCATATGGAATAATCGATCCGGCGACATCGACAAATCGATCAAATAGTTGAGATGATCTTCGTAGACAAAACCCTGTTTTCGTAGTACCGCGCGAACCGACTGTAAGTCATAGCGATTTCGCAGTTCGGTAAAGAGGGGACCGCCCCTCGCTTCGTGAACATACGCAGGCAACAATTGTCTCAAAGCTTCCATCCCCTGTGAATCAGGAGTACACAGGATGCTTCCGTAGACAACCGCACGCGTCGTAAGGATTCGAAGCAGGTTATCGAACAAAGTAATCCTGACGGGCAACAACAGGGCGCGTATCTGTCCATCTTTGAGAGCCGCCCATAACTCAGGCTGATACCCCTTCGCGCGGCTGAACACCTGGAACATCTCTGGCGTGTGGAAGATATTGCCCTCCGGATGCTGGTCGACAAACCGACGCCACGCACCTTCGGGTAGTTCATTTGTAATAACGACTGCCATTTCTTAAAGACTCCTTTCCTACGGGGAGGCGTTTTTCTGCTCTGCTAAAGCGTGATCCATGCCTACCTTGATCTTTTCGCCCAAAACACGCATCTGCTCTTCTTCGATACGTTCATTGTCGCCCGTGATACTGCGATGCGTGCCAGGGATTTCTTGAATTTCTGCCCCCCCCACGGCAAAATCACGCCAACCCAGGAAAGAACCTTTGGTAAAAGACTCCTTTGTCAGGAATACGTGAAGATGATCGGGATAAGGTTGGGGCGCATATTGTTTAAGGCTCCAGATATTGGCAACCAGCTTGACTCTCAAGCGAAGAAACGTAATGAATTCATTCAAATTCATCTTGACGGTTTTCCTCGCGCCGCCACGAGAGCGGGTAAAACGTTTCCAGATGTCGTCGAATAGATCGGCGTACGAATTGGCGCCGGGCAACGGCAAAGTAGCCGGTTCGATCAACGCTAAGAAGGGAACGCGCTGACCCTGACGGCGTAATTGTTGCGCCATCTCGAACACAATCGGGCCGCCGAAGCAGATACCGCCCAAAAAATAAGGGCCTTCGGGCTGCACCCTACGAACATCTTCCACATAGCGCTCCGCCAGCGCCCGAACATCGGAGGGATTCCCCAACCCGTCCTGGAACCCGTAAAAAGGCTGCTCCGAGCCCAGCGGACGATGGAGATATTCGAAGTCGACGAACACGTTGCCCAGGTTTCCAGGCACGCAAAAGAAAGGTGGACGGCGGGATTCTCCCTCCTGGATTTTCACCAGCGAGGAGCGCCGCTTTGCCGCGCTGCGCACAGGCGCCTGCTTTTCCAGCAGGCCGGCCAATTTTTCAATCGTCGGCGCTTCGAAGATGGCCGAAAGCGGCAATTTCTGGCCAAAGCTGCCGGAAATTTGAGTCAACAAGCGAGTCGCCAACAGGGAACTGCCACCCAGGTCGAAGAAATTATCATGGACGTTCAGCGTTTCGACGCCCAGCAGGCCCACCCACAAGACCGCCAGACGCTTTTCCACATCGCTCTTGGGCCCGTCAGCTTGCAGCAAACTACCGGCGCCGGAATCCGCCGCATCCAGGCCAGATTCGGATTCGTCAGCCCAAACGGACTCCGCCGGGGCGGCCGTATCCACCCTTTTGCCGGGATTGATCCAATAGCGTTTCCGTTCAAAAGGATAAGTTGGCAGGCTCACCCGCCGACGCTTTTCACCGTCATGGAAGCGGAACCACTCAACCCGGACACCGTTCAGCCACAACCGGCCGAGGCTGGTCAGCAAAAAATTCGGGTCGGATTCGTTCTCCTTGGGATGACGCATCGAAGAGAGCACCAAAAGCCGGGCGCCTTTCTCGGCGTTGCGACGCGCGGAGGCGCTCAACGTACGGCCCGGACCGACTTCCAGAAAGATGGTCTCCAGCTTCATCACTTCCTGCAGGCATGCCCGCAGGCGGACGGGTTGGCGCAGTTGGCGCGCCCAATAGTTGGGGTCGGTCGCTTCATCGTTCGTGATCCAGGTTCCGCTTACGTTGGAGGCAAAAGGAATCTGGGGCGCACTGAGCCGAACCTGCTTAACCCGTTGCAGGAACGGATTGCAAGCGGGCTCCATCATCCGCGAGTGAAAGGCATGCGAGGTATGCAGCGGCTGAGCTTCCACGCCTGCCGCTGCCAGGCGTTTCTGCAAATCGTCGATGGCGCTCTTCTCCCCGGCGACGATGCGCAGGGCAGGACTATCGTCCACGGCCACCGAAACCTGCTCATCCAGGTAGGGCTGCAATTGCTCTTCGCTGAGCGGTACTGCGAGCATCGCGCCGGTTGGCATTTCCTGCATGAGCCGTCCGCGGGCAGCCACCAGGGATAGTGCGTCTTCCAGCGAAAAGACGCCAGACAGGCAGGCCGCCACATATTCTCCGATGCTATGGCCCACCATGGCGCGCGGCTTGATGCCCCAGTCCATCCACAACGTTGCCAAAGCATACTCGATGGTGAACAGGGCCAGTTGTGTATAAGCCGTCTGCTCCAAGCGCTGCGCGGCTTCCTCCTGCGCTGTCTCCGGTGGGTAGATGAGCTGGCGCAGGTCAAGTGAGAGTTTGGGCTTCAGGATTTCGGCGCACTGGTCGACCGCCTGCCTGAACACCGGTTCCTGTTGGTAAAGCTCCAGGCCCATGTTGACGTATTGTGCTCCCTGGCCGGAGAACAGGAAGACGACTTCGCGCTCGGTGGGCTCCTGAGAAGACGTGAGCACGCGCTGCGGGTCGAGCGCTTCCAAGGCGGAGACAATCTCCTCGGTATTCCGGCCCACGACAATCCGCCGATGGGTGAAAGCCCGCCGCCCGGTCTGAAGCGTATAGGCCACATCGGCGAGGTCAACGCCTGGGTTGCCTCGCAAATGCTCACTGAGATTCCGGGTAGCCCGCTCCAAAGCCACCTCCGAGCGGGCAGAGAGCAGCAGGAGCTGCCTGGAGCGGCCCGGCCCGGCGGGCTGTGATGCAGGCGCTTCTTCGAGAATCAAATGAGCGTTCGTCCCGCCCAGGCCAAAAGAACTGACTCCGGCCCGGCGTGGGAGGCCATCCGTTTTCCACGGCTGGAGCATGGTGTTGACGAAGAATGGGCTGTTGGCGAAGTCGATGGCCGGGTTGGGTTGTTCGAAGTTGAGACTTGGCAGGAGCATCCGGTGTTCAAGCATCAGCGCGGTTTTGATCACGCCGGCAACCCCGGCTGCGGCGTCAAGGTGCCCGATACTGGCCTTGACCGAGCCGATTGGGCAGAAACCGTTCCCGGCGGCACCACTGTCGCGAAAGGCCTGCGTCAGGGCGGCCATTTCGATGGGATCGCCCAGCAAGGTGCCGGTTCCATGCGTTTCGACATACCCAACAGAATTGGGCTCGACGCCGGAAATTGTCAAAGCTTCCGTGATGGCGGCTGCCTGTCCCTGAATGCTCGGCGCGGTGAAACCAACCTTTTGGGAGCCGTCGTTGTTGATGGCGGAACCCTTGATCACAGCGTGGATGCAGTCGCCGTGGCGAATCGCGTCGGACAGGCGTTTGAGCACAACGATGCCGACGCCGTTGCCCACCACCGTGCCGCGGGCCTTGGCGTCAAACGCGCGACAGCGACCATCAGGGGAACGAATGCCGCCCTCTTCGTACAGATAACCCGCCTTTAACGGCACACCGATGCGGGCCCCACCCGCCAAAGCCATATCACATTCGCCGCTCAACAAACTCTGGCAGGCAATATGAATGGCAACAGCGGAGGTCGAACAGGCCGTGTTGATCCCCAGGCTGGGGCCTTTCAAGTTCAGCTTGAACGAGACTCGCGTGACCGCGTATTCCTTTTCGCTGGCCAGCAGGACCGCATGGTTGCCGAGCATTTGAAGCAGGTCGGGATGGGTCATCAGATTTTTCTGAAAATAAGCATTCTGCCCGACGCCGCCGAAGACGCCGATGGGCCCCTGGTACCCGTCCGGGCAATACCCCGCGTCTTCGAGCGCTTCCCAGGCCGTTTCCAAAAAGACCCGGTGCTGCGGGTCCATGATTTCCGCTTCCCTGGCATTGACACCGAAAAAGGAGGCGTCGAACGCATCGGCGTCCGGCAGGACGGTTCCGGCGTTGACAAAGCTGGGGTCTCGCAAAGTTTTTTCGTCCGCGCCTGAAGCCTTCAGTTCGTCCTCCGTAAAAGGCCGAATCGACTCCACGCCATTTTTCAGGTTTTGCCAGAATTCGTTCACATTTCTGGCGTCTGGAAAGCGGCAGGCCATGCCCACAATGGCAATGCCGAACAGGTCGTTCTCGTCGGAAGGAGGAAGGTCGCTCATCTCTGGCCTCATCTGTTTTGCCTGAGTTGGCGCTGACGAAGTAGCGTCTCTCTGCGCGCCCGGGCCGGTTCGTCGCTCTTGGGAAGCAAGACCTTCCCAGGGTTGGCCGAGTCCTGTTTCAAATATTGACTCAACGCCCGAACGGTCGGGTATTTGAACATATCCGTGATCGGCAAATCCCTGCCGGTGACTTCCGCCAAACGGCTGTGCGCCCGCATAATGAGCAGCGAATGCCCGCCCAGGTCGAAGAAACTGTCGTCGAGGCCCACTTTCTCCACCTGCAGCAGCTCCCGCCAGATAGCGGCGATGGTCTTCTCCAGTTCCTTTTGGGGCGGCGCATAGGCCCTGACAGACCGGCGTTCCATGGTCGGCGCCGGCAAACGGCGTCGGTCTACTTTGCCATTCGAGTTCAGCGGCAACGCATCCAACAGCACGAAGGCCGCGGGCAGCATATATTCCGGCAGGCGTTCCTTTACAAATTCGCGCAGCGCATCGACCGTGAGCTGCGCCTGCGCCGCGGGCACGAGATACGCCACCAGGCGCTTATCGCCGGGGACGTCCTCACGCGCGACGACCACGGCTTCGTGCACAGCCGGATGAAGCGTCAGGACGGCTTCGATCTCACCCAACTCGATGCGGAATCCGCGCACCTTCACCTGAAAATCGAGGCGTCCCAAGTATTCGATCTCCCCGCCCGGCAGGAAACGGGTCAGGTCGCCCGTCTTGTACAAACGCGCTTGCGGGTCGGCGCTGAACGGGTCCGCGACGAAGCGTTCGGCCGTCAACTCCGGACGGTGCAGATATCCCCTGGCAACCTGCACGCCGCCAATATAGAGTTCGCCCGCCACGCCCACCGGCACCGGCTGCAGGGAAGAATCCAGGATGTAAAGTCGTGTGTTGGCAATCGGACGGCCAATGGGCACAATTTGGCGTCCGTCCTGCGGCTCGCATTCCCAGCAGGTCACGTCCACGGCGGCTTCCGTAGGCCCATAAAGGTTATACAGGCCGGCATCCAAACGTGTGAAGAAACGGGTTTGCAAGTCATAAGGCAAAGCCTCGCCGCTACAAATGACGTATTTCAATGAGCGGCACAGCGCCAGGTCCTGGTCTTCCAGGAAAATCTGAAGCATGGACGGGACGAAATGAATCGTGGTGATGTTTTGCTCCGCGATCAACCTGACCAGGTAATTGCTGTCTTTGTGCCCGCCAGGGCGCGCAATCACCAACTGCGCACCCACCAGCAGGGGCCAGAAGAACTCCCAAACGGATACGTCGAAGCTGAAAGGCGTTTTCTGCAGCACCCAGTCGGCTTCGGTCAGGTGAAACTTATCCTGCATCCAGGATAGGCGATTGGCGATGCCGCGATGGACGTTCATCACGCCTTTGGGTTTTCCCGTCGAACCGGACGTATAGATGATGTAGGCCAGATTCTCCCCCGTCGCCTGGGGAGGCGGATTATCGGCATTTTCCCGGCTGATGGCAGCCCAGGCCGAGTCCAGGCAAAGCACCTGCGCCCGTGGGGATGGCAGGCGTGCCGCCAAATGCGCCTGCGTCAGCACGACGGGCACTTCCGTATCCTCCAGCATAAAGGCCAGCCGCTCGGCGGGATATTCCGGGTCGATGGGCACATACGCTCCACCGGCCTTGAGAATGCCGTACAACGCCACGACCATTTCGAAAGAACGCTCCATGAAGACGCCCACCGGCACATCGGGCCCGACGCCCAGACTGCGCAGGTGATGGGCCAATTGGTTGGCGCGCTGATTAAGTTCCAGGTAGGTCAGCGTCTCTCCTTCGAAACGCAGCGCCACCGCATCGGGCGTCCGCTCCACCTGCGCTTCGAACTGCTGGTGGATGCACCCTTTAGCGGGGTAGTCGACGCGCGTATCGTTCCACTCGGCCAGCACCTGTTGCTTCTCCGGCTGAGTCAGCATTGGCAAAGTGGCAAGTTGCGCCTCCGGGTTGGCTGCCATCCCTTCCAGCAACGTCTTCAAATGCCCCAACATCCGCCCGATAGCCAAATCGCCGAACCGGCGTCGGTCATAAGAAATTTTCAAGGCCAGTCCCGTGCCACTGGTTCCGTACAACGTCAGCGGGAAGCTCGACTCTTCGACCAGGTGAAACTCTCTATGTTGCCAGTTCGTTCCTTCGCTGCGCAAGCGTTCGTTAAACTCGTATTCTTCGAAAACAACGTCGCTTTCGAACAGGGGCGTACCGCGTGGCACACCGCTCCAGCCCAAAATCTGCACCAAGGGCGTTTGTTCGTAGTCCCGCACGGCAATCTGTTGTTCCCGCAGTTCCTTCAACCAGGGAATCAAAGCATGCTGCGGCGAAACACGTACACGTACAGGCAAGGTATTGATGAAGAGACCGATAGCTTGCGAGGTTCGTCGACGCCCGGCCCGTACCACGCCGAAAATCACATCTTCTTCGCCCGTGTAACGGCTCAAAAGCAGAGCCCAGGCACCCTGGACGAAAGTGTTCAGGGTCAACCGGTGCTGCTCGGCGATCTCTTTCAGCGTCGACGTAACCGATTCCGCCATCCGAATCGACTGCTCGCCGCGCCCGTCCTGTTCAGCGTCGTCCACGCCGAAGGCTTTGGACACAATGTCCACCTGCGTAGGCGCCGTAAAGCCCTGCAACAATGCCCGCCAGAAAGCCTGCGACCCGGAAAAATCGATGCGCTGTACCCGCTCGATGTGTTCACGGTAAGGGACGGGAGCCTCAAGCTGTAAAGTGCGTCCCTCGCAATTTGCGGCGTAAAAAGCAAATACTTCCTTGAGAAACTCGTAGCGTGAACGGCCATCCAGGATGATGTGATGGTTCGTCCACACGAGTTTGTAGTCCGCGTCGGCCCAGCGGAAAAGCGTCAGGCGAGAAAGCGGCGCCTGGGTAAGACCGAAGCTTCGTTGGCGGTCGAGCTTCAGGAACGTCTCGAATTTATCCTGTTGGGCCGCCGGAGATAGATCTCGCCAGTCCTGCTGGTCGAACGGCAGCGCAACCTGCGAATGCACATCCTGCAGAGGCTCATCCAGGCCTTCCCATCGAAAGCTGGTACGCAGGACCGAATGACGCGCCAAAACCTGCTCCCAAGCCTTTCGAAAAGCCGGCACATCCAGGTCTTCTCTTAACGAGCCGACGGTCTGCTGAACATAGACGCCGGTCTTGGGGTCCAGGCGGTACTGAAAAAGTATGCCCTGCTGCATGGGCGAAAGTTGATAAGTGTCTGTTACAAAGTCCGTGTTCATCTCATGCGCTCCCAAAGGTCAACAGGCCGAGCAAACCAGGCGAATATGTCACGCAACCGTGACCTTCGAGGCATCTTGATTCCCTTGACGAAGTATCTGTAATGCTTCATAGGCCTCGAGCAAACGTTTCGCCTGGTGCGGCCAGGCCAGCTCTGCTGCGATTCTGGCCTGTCCTGCTTTTCCCATCGCCGCCCGTTGTTCGGGATCGTCAATCAGGGCGGCAATCTTCTCGGCAAAGTCCCGTTCGTCACCCGGCGTGGCATAGACGGCAGCCTCGTGCGCCGTAAAACGATGCTCCGGCAGGTCAGAAGATACAATTGGCTTTCCCATCGCCATATATTCCATGACTTTGGCCGCCGTGGAGCGATTGTTATATGGGTCGGACGGTTCGGGGGCCACGCAAAGATCCATGACCTTGAAATACTGCGCAATCTCCTCCGGGCTTTTTATCCAGCCGGCGAACAGGACATAAGGAGTAATGTTCAACTCAACGGAAAGGGTTTTCAAACCGGGCATGGCACCCCCGTCGCCCAGGACGACGCACAAAAGGTTGGTCCTGCCGAGTTCGTACACCAGGTAGTGAATAGCCCGCATCAAATTGTCGACGCCGTCCTGCACGCCCGTCACGCCAATGTAACCGATGATTGTCTTTCCACCTTCCCGCAGGCTTTGTTTGGTATCGGCGGACGTGGACAACTCCTTCAAATCCGGGCCGTTGCGCACCACCGTAATCCGACTTTTTTCGAGCTTGCCACGCTGGAGCGCGATTTCTCGATAGGACTCATTCGTAGAAAGCACATGGTCGGCAAGACGAAACGAAAGGCCCTCCAGCCCGACCAGGATGCGGTATACCGTTTCGCTGCCTTTTCCCCTGAAATGGGCGTAGTACAGCTCGGGCGCCAGGTCGTGATGATCGAACATATACAGCTTGCCGAATAGTTTATAGAACCCGGCGATGAAAGCAAACGTATCCGGCGGTTGCGCCGTATGGACGATGTCGAAGCCTTCTTTCACGAAAACGTACAGCGACAGGACGAAAATGGCGATCATCGAATAACCATATTCCCACAGATAACCCAGGAAGCCTTTCGAATCTGGAGGCGGGGGGAAACGATAGATGTTGACTCCGTCCAAAACCTCGTGCCAGGGTTGGCCTTTCGCTCCTGCGCTGATAACCGTCACGTGATAGCCTCCAGACAACAACGCCGCGGCTTCATGCCGTACCCGGTCATCGTGCGGGAACGGCGCATTCTCCAGCAACATCAGGACGCGTTTATTTTTAGCTGATTTCATATCGGATCTCCCGGCGCTCGATCACAAAGGTACTGCGCCCAAACCACATCATGTTTTGTACTTCAACCAGGTGACAAGATTCCAACTCAATGGGCCGTGCTGTCTTTGCAGTTCCACGTAATGCTGCGCCGTCTTATTCTTGATCGGCTTTCTTTCTCTCAAGACTGTAGGGGCCTGCCATAAGAAGTTTTTCCAACCACGTAGCACATTAACAAAATAGCCATAGCGCGCACCGCGGAAAAACGTGGCGCCCATTTTCAGCGGTGCAAAAATCAGCAGCATCCACCATGGGAAACGCAAGAGATAGACCGACAGACAATGACTAAACAACATCTCTTCGCGCTGACCACCACGGATGCGAGAATACGGCGAAGCGCGGTGAAAGACAAGCGAAGACGGGTAATATAAAATGTCGTAGCCGGCATCCAACACGCGCAAACTGAACTCCATACCTTCGTAGCCGAAAAACAAATGTTCCCAAAACGGTCCGACCTGGTCGAACACTGCTTTCCGAATCGCGCAGCCGCCCTCCGAGAAGCTGAAACTGAGAAACTCCATATTCTGGAAGGCAAGGTCATTCTCCGAATAGGACCATCCGGCAATGCCATCAATCTGCCTGGTATATGCGTTGACGATTTTGCTGTTAATGACTCCAATTTTTGGATCGGAATATAACTTTTTCACAATGTTATCGAACATGTTCTTCGCCGGGCTAGCATCGCTATCCAGGCAAACAACGATCTCTCCCTCAGCAAGGGCAATCCCGGCATTGCGCGCATAGCTGACGCCCATATTGCGGTCAAGAGCAACAGTTCGGACTCCCGGATAGGTTTGCGCAAGCGCTTCGACCGTGCCATCATTCGAACCGTTATCGACAACAATGATCTCAAAATTCTTATAGGCCTGGTCGTAGACGGCCTGAACCGTCTCAAGCACATCTGCTTTTCTATTCCAGGTGATAATGACAACACTTATGACGGGAACGTTCGTCCCTGTATTCATGAGGTTATTCATCCTTTTCACAACATCCGTCTCCGCTTAAATCCGAATACGGAAGGTCAATAGTCATTGCGCCAAACGTCTGTTACGTATGTCACGTAAGGACCTGCCGGCAAGTGTATCCTCACGCGCCCAGCGTAACATCTGCAAGAAGTAGCCATACCAGCGCGTCAGCTTAAAGCGGAAAGTCTGCAGGGTATCCTGCGACTCGCAAGGACGACGCCATACATTAAACTGTCCGTTTCTTCCCGTGACCACGCCAAAAGCAACTGCATATCCAACTTCCATGGCGATCCTGCGAGTCGTTCTATTCGACTGGCCGTAAGGGTAGGCCAGGAACGATATGTATTCATCCAGCCTTGTTTCCAGGTAATCTTTCGAGGTGAGCAGTTCATGCTTGATTTGCTTGCTGGATAGAGCAGGCAAGTGCGCATGTGTATAAGTGTGGCTGCCAAAAACAACGCCGGCGTCTCGCAAGGTTCTGACCTGCTCCCAGGTTAATAAACAAGCCTCTGGAGCCCCATCCCAACGGCTCTTTCTGCCAACACAAGCGGCAACCAGAAAAACGGTGGCTGTGAACCCATAGCGCTGAAGGACGGGGTAGGCATTCGTCAAGAAATCTTCGTAGCCATCGTCAAAGGTCAGAGCAAAAGTTTTCTCCAAAAACGTCGCGCCTTGATTCGAAGCCTGTAAAAGGTCCGTCAGGGTCAGGCATCGATACCCACGCTCGTGAAGATATTGCATCTGACGCTCAAACTGGTCGATGGGCATCACATACGCCGAGCGTCCGGCGCTCGTGGTGTCAGACGCAATTTGGTGATAGGCCAGAATCGGCGGGCCCGCCGAAAAGGAGCCATACGCTTCCAAAGGATTACTTTCTTGACGGAAAGTTTTCATAACTCATCCAGACTCAGACTTCCGCTTTGCGCTGCATCATTGCCGCGCTCTGTGCGACAGTCTCACCTGTCTCCGAACATACTTTGCGACGCCAAGCAACCTCTCCGAACGGCGCAAAGAAGCCAGCAAGGCATCATGGATCAGCGCCAACGTGTACAGGCCGTCGGCCAAGGGTCGCTTCGGATAAATCTGAAAATCGACCCTGTTTTTCAGCCGGTTGGTCCAGCGCTCCTTGTACGAATTGTAGGAACCAAAATCCATCGTTTCTGCGCCGTTGGCGCTTAACTGGGTTACATAGAGTTCCAGCAACACCAGCTCCGGGGAATATTTCAAATAATCAACGTCATAGGCCAAAAGCTGCCCAACAATGTTCTTGCCAAAAATAAAGTTGAGCATCTGCGCAAGTTGAACTTCACCTGCCACCAACGTTAACAATTCGATCTGGCCCTTGGCAGTCAGTTGATGCGTTGCCTCAAGATAGAATTCACGATAACAGGCTTGATTGAACATACTTGGCGTTTCCGTCGAATTCCAACGCTTACGATGCAAATCAAAGAACATTGACAGGTCCGTCTCGAATCGGTCAGTTGTCGAAGACCGTCTTAACGAAACTTTGCCCAGGTCTCGTTCTAATTTTCTGACTTGGGGGGCTAAACCTCTTCTTGCCCGGTTCTTCCTACGCTGCTCTGCGCTTTCTACCGTTGTATGGTTAACTTCTAAAAGCATACATTTTTCGACTGCCGTTAGGCCACGCAACGAATCACTATCGAGGCGATTCCGCAAAAATGCGGTTGTCGGAGACGTCTCTGGAATGTGTTCCAGGCGAAGAACATCCCAGCCCTCCGAAGGTTTGAGCAAATAATCGAAAACGCAAGTGAGCACGTCTTCATTGCTCTTCCCGATAATGAGGTCCTGGTAGTTGGATTCGGCGGCTGCAATCAACTCAAGACGAGAAACGTTTATTCCCAAAAATCTGGTGTGAGTCTGTTTTAAAGGTGCCAGAGCAACCACAACGCCCGCTTCTCTAATAATCAAGACAAAAAGCTCAGCGTCTTCGTGGAAGTATTTCCAATAGGTCATTTGCCATTCGTACGTCAGTTCAACCGTTTTTGTCTGACTTTTATCGAGGAGGGCATTCCATTCTTCCTTGAGGGTTTCCAAAGAGTCGACATCCCGGAGTCTCTCGATTGTCAGTGCTGCATTCACCATTCGGTCTATGCCCTCGTGTCTCAATTTAGCTGTTTCTTGTACGAAAGTGCTTTTCGGTAGACATCCAGTGTTTGCCTGATAGAAGCTTGTTGCATCGCGGCCATCCAGTTTTCTGCATTGGTGCCCATGCGATGACGTAAATCTCCGTCCAGGAGCAACCGTACAATGGCCTCTGCCAGTTCTTCTATGTTGGTGGGAGTCACGAGAAGCCCTGTAACGCCATCTTCGACATATTCAGCCAGGCAGCCCACGCGCGAGGCGACAACCGGTTTTGCAAAACTATAGGCTGTTACCAATACGCCGCTGGTGGAAGCCGAGATGTACGGCAGCACCACCAAAGCAGCTCGCTGAAAGGTAGCGGCCATTACATCGCCCGGCACAACACCTTCGGTGATTTCGAACTTGCTGTCGTCGCCGATCATTTGTCGGCAGCGTTCCAGGTCCTCTCCGTGCGCCGAGATCAAGATGCGCACGTTGGGTATCTGTTGCGTAATCAAGGGTTGCGCCTTAATAAGATATTCCAATCCTTTCTGCGGGTGGGCCCGGCCAAAAAAGAGGACGGTGGCAGGTTCTTCCGAGACCGAACGCCTGCGCCACATGGACGCGCGGGCGTACATACTCAATGGCACGTATGCAACCCGGTCTGCAGGAATGCCATAAATTCGCTTGACCAGTTCAATCTGACTGGCGCCATTCACGATCACCATATCAGACCCATAAACCGCCAGTTTGTTGGTTCCCCATACCACAGGGGTTGGCAATCGCTCTCCAGTATTCGCAACAGGGACAATGACGGTTGTAACCACCGGGATGTTTTCCAGAAACAGGGCCAGGAGTGCAAACCACATTTCGCCGGGATTCAAGAGGATATGAACGAGATCGACGCCGTCCTCCTGCATAGTGCGCGCAAGTTTACGAAAAAATGCAAAGGAGCGCGGGTCGCGCATGCGGGGCGACTGCAACAAACGCACCTTACAGGTTCTGGGCAGGAGTCCCGCCTCGTAGATGCCATCGATGGGACGATCCGAATCGCCTATTTCCTCAATGGTTTGGGCATAATCCAGGTAGACGGTAACTGTCTCGCCCTCCGCATTGAAACCATTGGCCAGATCGAGCAAATAATCGGCTTGCGACCGGGTAATAATTCCAACGTGCATTCGAATGCCTCTCTTCCTCCACCAAATTCGGTCACGGGTGCCTGATCGACCCTTTATGGCGACACATATCCAAATCTTCGCAAGATCGGAAAGAATTTAGAATCGAGGCTATTGACCGTCTCAGGACTCAATTTCACTTTATAGTCTCCAGGCATTCCCTTACGGACATGCTGATGAATATCCTCCTGTTTAGGCCGTAAGTGCTGCGCCTCTTTCTGCAGGGACGCTAAAAGTTCGTCGCTGATTTCCAGTTGACAGTAGGCCAGTAAATTCTTTAACCAAGCCTGAAAATCGGTAGCCATCTCTTCGTATTTCGTAACGTAGACATGGGAATAACGATCAAGCAGCAGATCGATATATCGCTGATACGTCGCGTGGACTCGGCCGCACTCACTTTCGGCATATTCATCGATTGTGACTTGCCTGGCTTTTCGCCTCATCTGCATAAATTTGTCATATTTATTCCCGCGCCTGGAAGGTTCCGAATGGCTGAACCCATAAGAATAATATTCAGAAACAAGCACGTCTCGCGGGTCACGGACCATCAAAAGAACACAGTATTTTTCAAAGTCTGAAATGCCTTCGATCATGCCGCCAAAAACGCTATACAAATATCCGGTAGGCTTGAACAAATATTGATAACGGTCCATCTCACAAGCCGAGAGATCATCCAGATAAGGGAACTTGGTATGAAAAGCATATTCGGCCAGCCCAACAGGAATCAGACCATTCTCAGCGGCGCAACGCATAAGGAGATCGCGGACATACTGGGTGGCCGCCTTGTTCATCGAAAAGTGAATGATGCTTGGGTGATTGTTTTCGTTTTGATGTTCACCCTTCACCAGTTTCATCTCGACACTTAAATGTTTTTCCAAATACCTTCTCAACAGGTAATCCCCAGTGACCGGGGCTTCCCAAAGGAATGATTTCAATCGCTCTTTTACTTTTGAAGTTGCGTCCATTTTCGTCAGGCCTATCTGTCGCACAATCTGTATTTCCAGACATGCATCGATATGCTTCCATCAATGCACAGTTTTCTCATAAGATTTTAGTAATTTCTCGGCAATCACATCCCAATCGTAATTTTCTACAACCAACTCTCTGGCCTGTTCAGCAATATGCCTATACAATGCCCGATCTGTAAGAAGCCGAATGGTTTGCTTGGCAAACTCATCCGGTTCATCGGCAATTAAAAGATGCTGCTCGTGCAGCACGTCCAAGCCTTCACAGCCAATAGACGTCGAAACCACCGGACGGCCTAACGCCATTGCCTCCAGGATTTTCAGGCGCGTTCCTCCTCCCGCCCGCAACGGCACGATGCTGACGGTGGCCTGCTGATAATAGGGCAATACGTCCTCAACATATCCGGTCACGTGAACATTTTCTCCGGCCAGTCGAGTCACTTCAGGCAAGGGGCTCGCCCCGACAATCCATACCTGGACGTTTTGAATCGTCCGTTGTATATAAGGGAGGATTTGCTCACAAAAGTAAACGGCACCATCTACACAAGGGGCATAACTCATGGAACCAATAAATATCAGCGCGGGGGGGCCATCCTGATTCACCTTGAGACGCTGATACTTTCTCGTATCCGTACCATTTGGAATCACGTCGATATTCAAATGTGAGTTATTGGCAAGCAAAGTTTGATGTTCAGCTTCAGATACGACAAAACAACGGTCGAACCTTTCAGCGTAGCTTGGCTCCCACTTCAATAGCTGGCGGGCAAAAATCCAGGTACGCAAGCTCGAGATAGGATTCCTCTCAATGCGCGAGATCCGTTTGGATTGATCGTACGCGACATTATGGAACGTAAGCGTAGAGGCACAATTCGCATCTGGATCGATGCTCTCCTGATAGAGGGCCAACCGTGAGTGTTCGATTTGCACGATGTCATAGTGCTCTTCCGATGTCAGACGACGGATCAAGTCTGACATTTTCTGTGAATAGAGCAATCGCAATTCAAATGGTTTCCCTTGCCGATAGTAGGTAAGCATATCGGGCAAGCAAGTCAGGGGATTGGGCCATTCATGATTAACGACTTCTATTCGGCAGCAAAATTTCGATAGATGCGCAATACTTTCTGCAAGCCCCGGCGACTCGAAAAGAGCAAGCAGGTGTATTTCATGGTATTGAGAAATACGCCGGATGAGGTTGTAGACGCGGATCGTATCTCCAGAAATAGCGGGATAGGGCAAATAGTCTGTAACAAGCAAAATCCGCATTTTTTCTCCAAAGAAAAATTTTCCAGGCACATGCCAAACACCGGACGCTAGTGGATCAAGCTATATTTATCGTCGCGACAAATCAATGGGAATTGCCGTATGCGCTGACTCTCTTGGCTTTCACTACCTCGAAAATGTACTCTTCCATACGGCTGACAATTCGCTCCAGAGTAAATCGTGAACGAATCGTTATGAAAGCATTGTGGCTTAGTTGTGCTGCTAAAACAGGGTCTTGCAGAAGTTTTCTGATGGCTTCTGCCAGGTCGCGAGGGTTGTCAGGCGATACCAGTAATCCATTTTGAAAATCATCAATTATTTCTGGTACGCCGCCATTTTGAGTAGCAATCACGGGTAACCCTTGCGCCATGGCCTCGATCACGACCCGGCCGAATGGTTCTTGCCAGCGAGACGTGAAAAGCAAAGCGTCATAATACTGAAAGCGCATCAGCACTTCTTTTTGATCCAACTTCCCTAAAAAAGAGACTCGGTCGCTTATGCCTAAATGATCCGCCAATTGTTTAAGAAAGGCCAAAAAATCGGGACTACCCTCTCCAATAATATCGAGATGCACTACCGGGTTGGCGGACTCACTTTTGAGTCTGGCCACCGCTCTGATCGCAACATCCGGGCCCTTTTCAGGTTCCACCCGTCCACTAAACGCCAGTCTGACAACGCCGTCACGAGGGACAAAAGGGTAATTTGGACGACTGAGCGGATACCGAAGGGAATATAAAGGCAACCCACTTGGAATCACTTCCATTCCGGCGGAAGGGAAGCCAGCTTTCATGTAATAGTTTTTAACGTACTGGCTAATAAATAGAAGATGGGTCAGATGCAACTTCTCCATCTCTCTTCTTCCAAATACGAGAGAACGATAAAGCTTTTTCGGGAGAGGAACTCTTTCGTCGGCAAGTTGCTTGACGCGTGCGAATGAGTAATCCTCGATGCGAAAACAGGCCGGCAAACCAGCATCCTGCACAGCCGATGCCGGGCTTACCGTAAGATGACCAAGATGCCACAGGTAGGCCATTTCGGGTTGCGTCTTTGAAATGATGTGCCGCGTAATGTCATAATTTCTGCGAGATACACGTATTCGCTGCAATTGGAGAAGGCGATTTATGAAATAAGCAAATTTTTCGGAATGTTCGTGAAGCCCATATTCCAGGAACGATGGATCAAAATCCAACAGCCGGTAAACGTTCCCTTGGGTCAGCTTTTGGTCTAAGCCCCACGAACTGGTTAGAACCGTTACTTCGTGGCCTCGGCCGGATAGTGCTTCAACGGTATCTCTGCAATTTATTTCGTACCCGCCAATATGGTATGGAGGATATAGGTCACTAATGATCAGTATCTTCATGGCTCAAGGCCCTTATGAAGTTCAAAAATCCGAACAAAAGCCCTTATCATCTTTTCAGCCTCAGAACGCACAAAGATAAAATCGTCTTTCGTAATGACTGAAAAGAAAGCGTTGACCAGCACGAATAAAGCCAGAGCAGCAATTTTGAACAAGAGATTATCGGTTGGGACAAAAAAGACAAGAGCGGCCCAACCGGCAAAAATAGCCAAGGGTTTCAAGTAGGCTGACAAAACATGTACCGGAAATTTACGAGTAAGGAATATGTAGTTCAAGGGATTGGTCGCTGCCGGGCCGACAATTTCGGTGATGCCGGCGCCGACGATTCCAAGTACAGGGAGGAGCAGCCAGTTCAATAAGAGACTCACACCTGCATGCACCAGATTGATTTTTGCAGGCTTATCCGACTCTCCGACAGCCACCAAGGACTTTCCTAACAGGTAACCGATCAAAGTCAAGGTTAAGGCAATCATCAAGATGAAGAATACGGGTGCCGCAGCAATATATTGGTCTGAAAAGAGCAATCGCATGATGTCTTTCCCAAAAAGAAAAGCAATAGATGCGATGAACAGGCTGACGAACGTGACCAACCGGAGCGCATTCCGCAACAAAGACTCGGCTTTTTCGTGCTCAGCAGTGGAGTGTAGACGAGAAAACAAAGGGAAGAAAACTGTATTGTAGGCATCAAAAAAAGATAACAGGCTGTCTGGAATTTTACGGGCCACCTCGAAATATGCAATATCCGCCGGAGAAAGCATGGCAGCAATCATCAAGGTATCGATACGGCCATAGAAGAAACTCAGGATGTCATTAAGCTGAAGAGGAAAACCAAATTTGATAATGTCTTTTGCCAAAGTGAACTCAAGCGTCAAGCGTTTCTTAACCGGTATGGAAAGGAATATATATGCGCCAGCGATTAAATATGCAATCAAATAAGAACAAACCAGTACGGCCAAGCTACTTATGGGCAGTACGATCAGTAAAAACAATAAGGCCAGATTTAGGAAGCTGGATAGAATATCCCAAACTGCAATCTGTTTGAACAACAAGAAACCTTGCATAATCGACTGCATCGTAGAAGTAAAACTACCTAAGAAAAACATTACGACAACAAAAATAAATGTGCTGGTTTCCCAGGCAACTCCGAACAGCTTAAAGAAAAACGGTGCAAGCGCCCAGGCGATCAGGGCCATCAATCCGAAAGCAATCAGCCGCAACGTTAAGAAAGTGTTTACCAGTAATTCTTGGTGAGCCGCATCTTCTGAAATCGCCAGGAATCGAGGAATTACAAGACCAAATCCCAAGGTGGTCAGTTGCGTTAAGAGGCCCGACATCAATGAGAGCAAAATAAAACTCCCGTAGACATCCGCTGTAAACTTTCGGGTCGAGACCACGACCAAGGCCAGGCCTAAGACCATCGTTACAGCGTTGGCAACGGTCAGCCAGGCCGTTCCAGCAACAGCTTGTGAGGCGCTATTATCGTCGTCGCTTTTTTTTAAGGGTGTCATTTAGGGATACTCTGGGAGCACTAAGAAAGAGGAGCGGAATCTTGGCGATTCGGCCTATTATTCAAATAATCTAAAATCAGCCGAGGGAGCTTGATTGAATTTATAGATGACCTCATTAACGCCCATGACGATTCCCAAGAGAACCGTCCAATAAGGTTCGGCAAAAATGGGGTCAACGATCGCGGCAAACAACACCCCGAACATCGCTACGGAGAAGGAAAGTACGATCCCTTTTAAAAACGAAGAGCGGATTTGCATCCAATTTTGGAGGCCACGTTGCATAAAACGCAATAATAGCCAAATAAAGAATAAGTACCCGAGCAAACCCGTTTTCAGCATTACCCAAAAATGTCCGTTGTGGATGTAAGCAAAATTGTCCCAACTCGTCAATACAAAATCGATACGTCGATCCCATGGACGATAATCTCCTCCCAGGCCCAAACCAATAAAAGGGTGCGCCGCAATTTGCGGAAGCGCATATTGATTCTCAACGTAGCGATATTGGAGGCTGCTCTCGTTTAGCGTACTGGGATTCACTAAGGTTCCCAGCCTTGTGATTGTTCCATTTATTAACTCCTGGGCTTGATTTCCAGACAAGATAAGCACCGGTACCATAACAAGTGTTGCAGCAGTAACCGTCCAGAAAGAAATGTTAATAAACCTTATTTTGTCTGACATTGAAACAAAAATGATCACAAGAGAAAGAGACAAAGCAAAAGCAACCCAGAAACTACGATTGAATGTCAATACGACGGCCAAAGCGACAATGATCAACTGAAAGAATCTGGTAATGAATTTAGAAGGCACCTTATTGAAAATCAACAAAACCGGTAAAGTAATCAAAACAAGTAATACCAAAGATTGCCCCGGCGGAAGTATCCTTGTGACGCCTGGATCGCTCGTTCCGGCAGTAAACAACGTCTCTACGCGACCAGGCAAGATTTTGGTGACATCCCCCAACGCATACTGAGCAATCATGGACAAGGCAACAATAAACGTTAATACAAAGAGCCCATTTAATAATCTGCGCAAACGACGTTCATCACGAACGAAATTGGTGACAACAAAAAATGCCAGATAAAAATTAACGGCTCGCAATTCGCCCAAGCTCTGATTAAATGTGATCGTCTTGTGAAGAATTGCGATCACGGTAGACAATACTGCCGTGCCATAAAAAGCCAGGAGAGGCAAATCCAGTGGCGTATGGTTGAAACTGAATCCCGGCTCAACCCATACCCGCAAAAGGAGCACAGCCAATGGAATAAATAGCAGAAAATCAGAAGTAAGCAGGTGCCCAACGCCAATCGGAATCGACGGAAGTGCATTTTCGTCAAAGATCGTCGCTGTTAACACAATAAGACAGAGAAGGGCAACCTCAGGCCATAGCCATACAATTACAAGATAGAGAATGCCTGCAATTGCAGCAATGATTAGAAATGACGGAAGCAATGTACTGGCAAGGCCTAAAAACAGGCCAAGTCCACAGACTAAAATCATCTGCAATGGAATGGGGACCTGCCTTGATATCTCGTTCCGCATAAGAATTATTCCTCTCGAAATCACAGTAAGGCTTTCTCTTTGACATACAAGACAACAGAATCAGTGCTTACTTCACAAGTTTTCCTACTTCATGGACTCAGTTTTCTGTGAGTCCATGAAGCAGCTACGCCGCACAACAGACAACCTGTCCGGCAAAGAAACATCGGCTTCGCGTCATGCTTTATTCAAGAAAGTCTTGAGCGAATCTGTCACATATTTGATTTCGTCATCGGTGATCTCAGCATACATAGGTAATGATAAGATTTGCGAGACAACTTGCTCTGTCACAGGCAAATCACCCTGCCGATACCCCAGGAATGCCATGGCAGCTTGCTGATGAACAGGGATTGGATAGTGAATACCCGTAAAGATCCCTTGCTCTTTCAAAAAAACCTGGAGTTCATCACGTCGCGGCGTACGAATGACGTACAAATGATAGACAGGCACATTCTCAGGACATTCAACCGGAGTAACCACCGGCAGCTCTTTTAATAATTCGTTATACAAATGAGCATGTGCCCGACGTTTCTCATTCCATGCAGCAAGGTGTGGCAATTTAGCGCGTAAAACGACAGCTTGGATTTCATCCAGACGCGCATTCAGGCCCACCAAATCATGGTGATACCTGACCCCTGACCCATGATCGCGAATCTTACGAATTTTGGCGGCGAGGTCCGAATCGTTTGTCGTGATAAACCCGCCCTCGCCGTAGGCGCCCAGGTTTTTCGAATAATAAAAACTGAAGCCAGCCGCATCGCCCAGAGTCCCTGCTTTGCGACCCTTATATTCGGCGCCGTGCGCCTGACAGGCATCCTCAACGACCCGCAACCCATGGCGGGCAGCAATTTCCAGAAGCGGGCCCATATCGACAGTCTGCCCGTAAAGGTGCACGGGTAAAATGGCTTTCGTGCGAGGGGTGACCTTGGCCTCAACCTGAGCAATATCCATCAGATAAGTGGAAGGGTCGATATCGACAAAGACAGGCTTCGCCCCAGTGAGCAGGATAGCCTCAGCGGTGGCAATGAAGGTATGCGACACAGTGATCACTTCGTCGCCTGGGCCAATTTCTAAAGCCCGTAAAATGGTGGTGAGAGCAGCCGTCCCATCACTTACGCCGATTCCATACGCTGCGCCACAAAATTGGGCAAACTCGGCCTCCAACTGTTGGACATTCTCTCCCAGGAACAAATGCATCCCATCCAATACTTGTTCGATCCCCGAAAGAATCTCCTGCTTCAAAGGTGCATATTGCTTGTGTAAATCCACAAATTGAATGTTCATGGCCTTTTTCCTATGCTGATTCCAGAGTCCGGATAACGCGGGCAGGATTTCCGGCTACGACCGCCCCGGCAGGCACATCATGTGTGACCACACTGCCCGCACCGACAATAGCATGTTCTCCCACGGTTACACCACACAAGATAGTGGCATTACTTCCAATCGAAGCCCCATATTTAACCAGGGTAGGCATACAAACCCAATCCTCTTCTATCTGAAGTTGCCCTGTGGTCGTCGTAGCGCGAGGGTATTTATCGTTGATGAACATTACGCCATGACCGATGAAGACTTCATCTTCGATCGTGACACCCTCGCAAATAAACGAATGACTGGAGATCTTCACTCGGCTTCCAATATGGGCGCCCTTTTGAATCTCGACAAAGGTACCAATTTTGGTCTCATCGCCAATCTCACAACCGTAGAGATTGACAAATGCATAGACCTTAACGTCACGTCCCAACTTTACGTCGGGTGCAATACGAACGAATTGTGCATTCACCATTGGATCAACTCATGGGTCGAACTCTTCGCTATTGAGCGTTGAGCAGCCTCTAATATTTTGACCACACGCAACCCACTACGGCCAGAACTATTGGGCGCAGTGTGGCTTACGATACTATCGACAAAGTGTTTGCACTCTTGTCGCAAAGGCTCAGCGTAACGAATATTCGGAATAGTGATATCACCCGAACGATAGTTATATTGAAATTCGCCAAAGCCATTGGTGTAATCTGGTGCATCAATACCCTTGTCATAAATTTTGATTTTCCCCTCGGTTTCCATATCGTTATAAACTGCCATTTTCTTACTGCCAACCACGGTAACGCGACGAACTTTGCAGGGATCCAGCCAACTTACATGAACATAGGCAGTCAAATTATCGGGAAAAGCCAGACTTAAATAAGCCACATCATAAACACCGGGGATTACACACGGCATGCCTTGTGCACTGACAGAAATTGGATCTTTGCCAAGAAGGTAAAGCAAGATTGAAATATCGTGAGGAGCCAGGTCCCAGAGCACATTCGAATCACGCTGAAAAAGACCCAGGTTTAGCCGGGCCGTATCCAAGTAATAAAGGTCGCCCAATTCTTTGCTATCAATATAATTCTTCATGGCTTGTACGGCTGAGTTATATTCGAACGTGTGACCAACCATGAGCGTCAAGCCTCTAGAATCGGCCAGTTCGATCAACTCTTCTGCGTCCTGACTGTTCAAAGTAAGAGGTTTTTCAACAAGCACATGTAGATCGTGAGACAAGCATTCCTTCGCTATCTTGAAATGTGTTTTCGGAGGAGTTGATATGACAACGGCGTCCAGTCCCATTGTGAATAATTCCTGATAGTCGGTCGTCAAGACAACGCCAGGATATTTGGATTTGGCACGCTCCAATTGTTCCTTCTTCAGATCAGCAATAGCAACTAACTGTGATGCTGGAAGTTCATAAAAATTTCGAGTTAGGTTTGGCCCCCAATACCCATAGCCAATTACGCCCACTTTTATGCGACACATGAGAGCCCTCCTCGATTAGTCTTACTCTGCCCCTCTTGTAGAAAGAACTACAAAGGGAGTTTTGAGAATAATCTTGACATCAAGCCATAAAGACTGATTGTTGATATATTCGACATCCAGTTGGACTTGCTGGTCAAAATCGGCAGCAGAGCGGGCCATAATTTGCTGCAGGCCTGTAATGCCCGGTTGAGCCTCCAAACGTTGTAGATGCCATGGTTTGTACATTTCCACTTCATATGGAATTGCTGGTCTGGGACCAACCAAGCTCATATCGCCACACAATACGTTCCATAACTGGGGAAGTTCATCGAAACTCAATTTACGCAGGAGTTTTCCTGGGCGTGTAATTCTGGGGTCGTTTACCAGTTTTCGAACCTCAGTCTTTTTTCCCTGTATGGCACACATCTGCGTTTCATCGTTCTCAATTAATGCCTTGATGTAAGTTTGGTGAATGGAGGGATCCGCGTTTATTTTCATCGTCCGGAATTTATAGCAATGGAAGTCTGCTCGCTCCCAACAATAACCTCCGTCACAAGGTTTCCGTCTAGCACCGACTCTTTCCTGGACAAAGAAAATGGGACCTGGTGAATACAGCAGAATCGCGACGATAATAATGAGTAATACTGGAGACAAAAATACGAGCAAAATAAGCGCCAGGATAAAATCCACGAGGCGCTTGACATGATAGTATCCACTACGGCCAATGACCACCCCATTGCGCCGCCGCAAGGCGGATGAATAATATCGGGGCCCCATAAGAGTCCTTTCTTCTAATCAAACCTTCAATACAAGACAAAGTGATAACTGATCCAGAAAAAAATAATTGTTTTTAAATTTCACTTTGGTAAAAGCGTTCCAGTTCTCACTCTCAAAACATCAGCTGCCTTACGAAGATTACTAAGGTACATGTCATTATCTTCAAACTCATCAAATTCCTCATAGGCGCCACGCCAAATTTTGAGCGCCGTTGGTTCGCTGCACCCACGCTTTCGCATTTCGCCAACGAATTCATCACACGACATATTTATTTTTTCAGCCAAGTCTTGAACTCTGCTACCCATATTAGCTCCTTCTTAGTTTCGGAATTTTTTCGCCAAATTAATTACAGATAAAAGGAATTGCCAAGGAAACAATAATGCACTAAAAACATTGCGGTCCAACAAAATGACTCCCCTCCCTGGCATTCGATTGGTCTTATTTCCGTTTTAGACAGCAAACGGCGAAAAGCCATACTGGCCATATCAAGCTAAAAATATAGATAAATCTCAGCTTAGCGCAACGGTTGTGCAACCAGAAGCGGAATCGTGAAAAACGACCAAAAATGGAAGCCGCCATATGTGGAAGTAATTTACGAAGTCGCGCAGGCACACCCATATATTGGGGTATCCAAATTCGCCATTCTGCATTGACCTTAGCAAATCGATGCGCACAGGACAGAATTGATTTCAGTGCAGTGCTGATTGGCCCTTTTGAAGGCGAAAGCGATTAAAAAA